>JAJTBE010000140.1 GCA_021287065.1 Bacillota bacterium | reverse complement strand
AAAAGTTTCCTCCGGACCTCCATCCCAAAACTTTGGAATTTGGGACCCGACCGGGGACCGTGGGGTTTAGAGACCGTCAGAGGGAACCACGCTTTTTTGGAAAAGCGAGGTTACCCTCCGAACCTCCCTCCTTGAAAAACAGGAGCATTGGGCTGGAAATTGGAGTAAGTTTTACTAATTCAGTGGCATTGGGGTTTGGGGACCATCAGAGGAGACCACGCTTTTTTGGAAAAGCGAGGTCTCCTCCGAACCTCCTCCCTTGAAAAACAGGAGTATTGGGCCGTGGATTTGAGTAAATATTTCCTAATTCAGTGGCATTGCCTCCGAACCTCCCTCCCTGAAAAACAAGAACATTGGGCTGAAAGAGATGAGTATTTGAGTGCAGGATATGGATATTTTTTAAAGACACGGGTATTTGATTGAAAGATACTTGTATCTGGTTGAAAAAAGGTGATTATTTGTTTTATAAAAAAGATTGCGTTTCTTATTATCTGCAGAAACGCAATCTTCAATACCATAACCATAACCATAGATTAGAATTTCATCATTAAAGATTTTGACTGAAATTTGAACTTTAACTCAGGAATTTCCTTATTAAGCGCTTTTTTTCTTTCTTCTGAAGGTTCTGAGGAGATATCTGAACCTTACCCCTGCTCTTTCGCTTGTGATATACACCACAGGCAGCACAAGGAGGGTGAAGAGGGTTGATGTTATAAGCCCGCCAATCATCACTACCGCAAGAGGTTTTTCGATTTCGGCGCCTACTCCGGAGCTTAAAAGAATCGGGAGAAGTCCGAGGGCGGCGCAGGATGCGGTCATAAGTTTTGGTCTGAGCCTCTGGATACTTGCGAGTCTGACTGCATTTTTACGGGTATGACCCTGCTCGATGAATTCTGCTGTCTGTGTCAGCAATACAAGGCTGTTCTGAACTGCAATGCCAAACAGGGCTATGAAGCCAATGGATGACGACACATTAAGACTTTCACCTGAAATCAGCAGCGATGCGACGCCTCCGATAAATGCACTTGGCACTGTGGCGAGGATTATACCTGCCTGAGAAGCAGAACCGAGGGCGAGAAACAACAGTATAAAAACGACTGTCAGAGCGACTGCGGTAGCAAGAATCAATGATTTCATAGCTCTCTGCTGATTCTGGAACTGACCTCCGAAGACTACATAGTAGTCCGGGGGCAGATTAATATCCGCAAGGCCCTTTTTTATATCAGCCACAACGCTTGTAAGGTCTCTTCCCTGAATACTGGCATCAATACTGAACCTTCTGTTCATGGATTCACGCCAGATCACATTGGGGCCTTCTGCAAGAGTTACTTTAGCGACCTGCGAAAGGGGTATTCTCATTCCCGAAGGTGTATCAACCATAAGGTTTCCGATTGCTTCGGGAGAGTTTCTCATTTCATCGGGAAATCGGACAAAAACTCCGTAACTGCGCTGATCTTTCCAGATTTGGGTTAGTTCCTCACCACCGACGGCAAGCTGAATGAGTTCGGAAATTGTTCCCACTGAAATGCCATAACGGGCAGCAGCCTGCCGATCGATCTGAATCTGAAGCTGGGGGATTCCTGAAGCCTGGTCCATCCGGACATCAGCCACACCTTTGATTTTCTTCATCATCTCTTCGATCTGTTCTCCTTTTTTGGCAAGGATACTGATATCGGGTCCGAAGAGTTTTACCTGAAGTGGAGCAGGAGTGCCTTCGAGGCTTTCATCTATTTTTAACTGAAATGGCTGGGTGAAAGCGGCGGCAACACCGGGAATATGTTCCACTTCATCCCTCACTTCGGCGAGAACTTTGGCGTAAGATTTATTCAACTGTTTCTGCGGTTTAAGATTGACGATGATTTCACCGGAGTTTACGGGAAGAACGCATCCTATGGCTCGTTCGGATCTTCCGTTTCTTCTGATAACTTCAGCTATGTTTGGATTTTTGAGAAGAATATCCTCAATCTGGCTTGTTATGCGGTTATTTTCCTCAAGGGAAGTTTCTGCAGGTGTTACAGTTGAAATTACCCATGCGCCTTCGTTCATTTTTGGCATGAAATCCTTGCCTACGAAGATAAGCCCTGCAGCAGCGGGAATCAGCAGGAGGAAGGCGCAGCCTATAACAAACTGCCTCCGTCTCAGTGCGAATTCGAGGGCAGGAATGTAGAGCTTCTTTATCCAGGTGATTATTTTTACTTCTTCCTGTTTTTCGGATCCTTTTTCCGGGACAAGGAGGCTTGAACCGAGAACGGGGGTAAGAGTAAGAGAGAGAAGAAGCGCCACAAACATGGATGCAGCAACGGTAACTGCAAGGGGTCTGAAAAGGAGTCCTTCTATACCGCCCATAAGAAACAGGGGCAGAAATACAGCTACGATAATAAATGTGGCAAAGGCGATAGGTTTGCCGACTTCTATAGACGCTTTGAGGGATATTTTTTCAGCCTGATCGGGAGAATCGAGCTTATCTCTTTTTTCATAAAGCCTGTGATGGATGTTTTCAACCATGATAATAGAAGCATCCACCATAATACCGACTGCAATGGCTAATCCGCCGAGGGACATTGTGTTTAAGCCTATTCCGAAGTATTTCATCAGAACTCCGGCTATGAGAACCGATAAAGGCAGGGAGGCGGCTACAATCAGGGTGCTTCTGAATTCGCCGAGGAAAATTAGAAGCACTACCACAACAAGGATTGCGCCGATAAGGATGGCGTGGGTTACACTGTTTAGGGAGCTGTCGATAAGCTGGGTTTGATCATAATAAGGGACTATTTTTACTCCTTTTGGGAGAGTAGCCTGCATATCATCAAGGGCTTTTCTTATCCCCTTAACAACCTGAACCGTATCGGCAGAGGGTTGTTTTATCACAAGGGCGACAACGGTTTCCTTACCGTTTCTGCTTGCAATGCCTCTTCTTATGGCAATGCCTTCCTTTACCTGAGCCACATCACCTACAAATACGGGGACACCGTTTCTTTCGGTTATTACTGTTTTTTCAATATCTTCGACAGAATTGAGGCGGCCTATGCCTCTGACATTGTATTCGATGGTTCCGGTGCTTACAAATCCACCTGCGGCGTTTTCGTTGCCGGATTTTATTGCTTCTTCCAGTTCACTGAGTTTGATATTGCATGCCTTCAGTCTGCCCGGATCAACAGTAACCCGGTATTGGCGCATTACTCCACCCATATTGAGAACTTCAGCCACTCCGGGGACAGTGAGAAGGTTATACCGGATCTGCCATTCTGCGATTTCCCTGAGTTCTTTCTGAGGAAGATCGCCTTCGACTGCAAATTCGTAAACTTCAGACAGTCTGGTTGTGGCACTGCTGATGGTGGGAGGTTCGGTTCCGGGGGGAAGCTGGGCTGCAATCTGGGACATTCGTTCGGTAACGAACTGTCTTGCCCGCCAGAACTCGGTTTCTATATCAAATTCAACCACAACTGAGGACAAGCCCTGGGAAGTCTGGGAGCGGATTCGTTTTACGCCGGGGAGTCCGTTCATCGCAGCTTCCATAGGCCTTGTAATCACCATTTCGATTTCCTCGGGAGCCATAGCATCGTTTTCCGTTACTATGGTAAAAACAGGTATGGTAATATCGGGATAAACATTCCGGGGCATTTGCTGATATGAAGCAATGCCTGCAATCAATGCGAGAGCCACAAGAATAAAGATAATAAGTTTCTGTCGGAATGAAGTCCGGATTATCTTTTCGATAAATCCGTTTGAAGTATTATTCATCTGCATCCTCCTAATGTCCGTGGGAACAGCCGGCTTCAAGTTTGCCCGAATTCTGGGCGGTTTTAAGCTGGTACTGTCCTTCGGTAACTACTGACACACCCGGCTCGAGGCCGCTGAGGATTTCGATTTTATTACCTCTGGTGTTTCCTGTTGTTACTTCCACTTTATCAAAGGATCCGCAGGCGTTTGTTCCCGCTTTTTTATCTTCATCGCATTCCATGCAGGGTACAAAAACGATTTTTTTGCCTGCATCGTCGAGGACTGCCTGTTTGGGAATAAGAACAACCTTTCCTTTTTGTGCAGTGATGATACTGATGGTTGCAAACATTTCACCTTTGAGGAGTTCATCAGGATTTTCAACAACACATCTTACTTTTGCGGTTCTGGTTTCAGAATTCAGAAGATCGCTGATATAATCGACCCTGCCTTTGAAAACCTTATCGGGATAGGCGCTGACGGTGATTTCCGCCGGCTGGCCCTTTGAAATTCCCGCAAAATCTTTTTCATAGACATCGGCATCGATCCACACCTGAGAAGGTTCGAGAACAGTAAAGAGAACATCGGTCTGGCTTACCATTTCACCTGTGTTTACTCCTCTGGTTACTATTCTGCCTGAGATGGGGGCGAGGATTTCGATAGTCTCCCCTTCCCCATTGGGATTGGCTCCGAGGATTCTGATTCTGTCCGCTGCCGCTTTCACATCAACCGCTGCAGCTTCAACTTCCGCATCTGCAGACTGGAGGAGTTTGGTATCTGCGACTTTGTTTCCAAACATTTTCTTTTCGCGGTCGAGGTATTCTTTGGCAATGTCGAGCCTTGCCCTGGCTTTTTTGTAGTTAACTTCAGCCTGATCAAGATCGGCACTGTCTTTATGGAATTCATTTTCTGCAGTATCAAGTTCCTGTTTTGAGATAATCATGTCATTAAAGAGTTCTTTTGCTCTGTCCAGTCTTGCTTGGCACTGATCAAGCTCGCTTCGTGCCCTTATGACATCATTCCGGGCGTCGGAGAGAGCCGCCTGAGCGTTCAGAAACTCGGTGCGGGCGCCTTCAAGGGGGGGAAGGCTGTTGGCTCCCAGTTCCACCATTTTGCTGTCCTGCATGTATTTTTTCTGAGCTGCGGACAGAATAGCAAGGGCTTTGCCGTATTCCGACCTTGCATTTGCCAGTTCTATGCTTGAAATTACAGCAAGAACATCACCCTGTCTTACATCAGCTCCGCTCTGGACATTGACTTTCACTATCTTACCGCCGATGCGTGGGCAGACTTTGACCATTTTATCAGTGGGGATAGCTACTTTTCCAGTGGCGGTAATTGTTGTATATCCTTTGCCGGAAAGTGCGGGTTCCACTTTTAAGCCTTTGATTTCGATCTTGCCATGGGCTTCCCCGCCATGTTCTTCTTCTCCATGTTCGCTGTGGCTTTCAGCTTCACCGGCTGGTTTTGCGGGAGAGATTTTATTTTTAACCGTAAAATAGGTTATTGTGCAGGACAGAACTGCTACTAAAACTATAATAAGCAGATTTCTGATTTTCATTTTGCCACCTCCGGATTAGTCTTCTCCGGCAACGGAGAGCCGATTGCCCATTCGAGCTGTGCGAGGGCTTTTGAGTATTCTGTAAGGGCATTGCGATACGAAAGCTCTGTAAGCCTCATTGTTCTGTGGGATTCGAGAAGTTCGAGATAATTGAGAACTCCTGCTTCGTAGCCCTTTTGAGTCATTTTATTGAGCTGCTGTGCTTTTTCGAGAGTGCCTGACCGGAACTGAACAACTATACCGGAAGCGGTTTTCAGTCTTTTCAGTGCCTGGCTTACTTCCACCGCAACTTTACGCTGGGCGGCTTCGCATTCCTTTTCCCTTGCCTTAATCAGGTTTTCACAGCTTTTTCTTTCATTGCCTGCTGAACCCCAGTCTATAATCGGCAGGGACACAACAACGGCAATTCCGCCTTCTTCCCTCATAGTGGTTTTTCTACCCTGAAGGGCGAGATCGGGAATTGATTGCAATCTTGCGGATTTCAGCTGATTTTTTGCAGTAATGATTCTGCTTTGGGCAAGTTTTATCTCCGACCGGTTATCGGATGCAATGGCGAGAAGCTGATTCGGATCAGGATTGTATATACTGAATGTCTGGGCGTCTGTGAGTTTCAGGTCGGAATCCTGGGGCAGGTTAAGCAGCATGCAGAGTTCCGCTCTGGCGTTTGCAAGTTTCATTTCAGCCTGCATTAGCTCCTGACCTGCATTGGAAACTTCCACTTCAGCTTTGATAACTCTTGAGCCTGGTACAACTCCGGTTTCGAACTGCTTCTGAATGATTTTTCTGACATTCTCAAGATATTCGATATTTTCCTGAGCCGAGGTTACGGCAGACTGGGCGCTGACCACTTCCCAGTAGGCATTTTTAACCTGAAGAATGATACTCTGCATTTTGGTGATGGATTCAAACTTAGCAGAGTCCGCCTCTGAGGAGGCAATTTTAGCTTTGACTGCTCTTGAGCCGTTTATTTCAAGAGGCTGAACAATCAGAGCTTCAGAATCGGATCCGTCTTTTCCGGCAACGGTGGGAGCATACAGTATCTCCGGATTTGCCGGAGCACGGCTTCCTTTTGCCCTGAACAGGGCTGACTGTTCTTCAAACAATGCCGCTGATATTTCAGGATTGTTTTTTATGGATATTTCCACTGCTCTGGTTAATGAAATCTCTTCTGCTGCAAAAACCGGAACAGCAAAGGTGAGCATAAGGAAAATACAAGCATGGATTGATTTTCTGTACAAAAATACACCCCGTTTCTAAATTACGATTAGCACAAATTCATGCGAACCGAAGAAAGGGGGGAGCCTCTTAGTGGATAGGATGTGATGGGGATATAATCCGACGACCGGAAAACCGGTTTCTGAAAAACAAAAGACAATGCCGGTTTAAGCTCATCTGAAATTATATATGCAACCGGAATTAATTCTATAAAAAGTGATATTCCGGAGATAATCTGCTCAAGATTGTCAGCTGCGCTTAGGTATTTCTGTCCGCAGCATTCAGTTGGATTTGAAAAATCACAGTGTGTATGTCCGCAGAAATATAAACACTTAAAGAAAAACAGCAGAACAATAATGACGATTATTCTGAAAACAAGGCGGTCTGAATCGAAGAAACTTTTCAGCCTGTATGCGTTCTGCATTGAAAGCCTTTCTGAAAAAACTGCGGTATTATTGTGATTTTCCATATAGTGTAAAAAAACTGCTGATATATTTTGCCGGTTTTATGAGAATCCCTGCGAAGTGAGGGATGAATTCAGGAAAACTCAAGAGAAATTTTCACATGAAGGATGGAAGATTTATTATCAGATGGAAAATATTGAAGCTGACGTAAGCCTGTGGTTATGAGGTTTGCTGGCGGTTGGCAGAAGGTTGTTGCGGGAGAGCACATTGGCTCTCCCCTACAGTTGGCGTGGGTTTACAGCGTTTTTTGTGGGGATTTGAGGCAATGCCCATGAATTAAGACATGGATTTATCTATTCATTCACGAGAATAATATCCGTTTGTCCAGCTCCCGGAGGAAACTTTTTTGAAAAAAGTTTCCTCGCGCCCACCCTGCAGGCGGGCACCCGCCATCCAAAAACTTTTAGAATTGGGGACCGACCGGAGGGGTTAAGACCGACGGGGATTTGGGGACCGTCAGAGGAGACCGCGCTTTTTTGGAAAAGCGAGTTTCCCTCCGGACCTCCCTCCTTGAAAAACATGAGTATTTGGGATTGGAGTGGTTTTTGCTAATTCAGTGGCATTGGGGATAAACCCCGTTGCTGTTTCTATGTGTCAGGCATGAAAACATTATATCATTGTATTTTTTACAGGGGCTTAATAGTTCTTATTTTTTGGCTATATTGGGAGAAGTATCAATTATTACGACTAAAGAATGAAGAAAAATTAATAAATAGTTACCCCTTAAAAACCCCTGTCTCAAATTCAGTAAAATCAGTAGTTATTCCTTTGGGGTTATGGGGAAAGTGCACGGTTATTCGGGGTTTTTTATCTTTTTTCGTGCATTTCCGAAGGATTTCATAATATCATGTCGAATATTACACTAAAGTTTTTTTCAGGCGGGGTTTTATGTATACAGCGCAGAATTCAGGACAACTTGAGTTTTTTGACAATTTGTTTATGCC
>JAJTBE010000098.1 GCA_021287065.1 Bacillota bacterium | reverse complement strand
TCATTCCTTACACAAACACAGTGAGCGCAGGTAATAACATAGATACCATCTTTTGTTTTAACAATAAAACCAGTGCCATTAACTTTTTCGTCTGCATTTAGTATTTGAACTATATTGTTTTCCATAGTATAAACTATTACTCCTTGATCTCTGGTCTATTCTGATTATTCTTCCATTTTAAGCTGATTTTAAATGACGTTTCTGTTGATGCAGAAGCAGGTATTAGAGATGCCCATAAACCTTTACCAGCTTCAGCTTTAAGAGCAACATTAAACTCTGCTCCGATTTCTGAAGGTGAATTAATATCTTTTAGTGTATCCATTATCATATTTCCAAGTGGTTTTACTTGTTTTTCAAAAACATCCCTTAAGCTTTTTGGTAGAGATTCAATAACTTGTTCGTTTGAGATTGTAGTGGTTTGACTTAGATTGTTGTTGTTTATCAAAGATGTAGGATGAGTTCCTTCTCGACTATCTTCAATTGTTACTTCATTAAAATTACTTTTTTCACATTTTATTAATATAAAACTATGATTTTCATCACCAATAGGTACTCTAACATAATTCTTCATAAAATCCCCCAAAAAAGAATTTAGTAATCTTCACTTCTTTTTATAATATTCCTTTCGTTTTATTGAACTACAGAAATATGATAAAAAATCTACTATACTTAATTTCAAACCTCATACCATCTTTTTTTCCAAACCCATTTTTCTCAAATATGGGGCTATTGTTTCGGATAATAACTCAGGGGTTGTTTGAAAAATTTCGAAACCTATTTCTTCCGGAATCTTGCTGATAACGTTTTTCAGCCCGGTTTTCTCCTTGTAGCCCAAACGGCAGGGACTGTCAGAAAGGGGCTTGCCCTTCAAACCTTCTTCCTACAACTTCCCATAAGGATCAACTTTTACCGCCCATATATCATTTCCTTTTATATCTCCATGGTGTCCTGTTACATCGTCATCAGTGGATTTGGAATCTCCGGAAATAATGAAGCCTCCGTCAGAAGTCCGGCATATTGCTTTTCCCACATCATTGAGCGAACCGCCCAGACAGCTTTGCCATAGCAGATTTCCTGATGAATCAAGTTTTGCCAGCCAGACATCGGAGTTTTCAAAGATTCCATGATGGTCTGATATATCTCCGTCGGTGGAGCAGACATATCCCGACAGTGCATAACCGCCGTCAATGGTTTCCACGATTCCCCCTGATGAATCATGGAGAGAGCCTCCCAGACATTTCTGCCATTCCATATTCCATCGGGAGTCGAATTTTACAACCCAAATATCAGTGTCGCCGTGGTTTCCCGACACATCGCCGTCGTTTGATTCGGTTTCTCCCTGCAGGATAAAACCACCGTCTTTCGTAGGCTGAATGGTTGTGGCGTAATCATTCTTTGTCCCGCCAATACATTTCTGCCAGACTAAATCCCCGGATGAATCGAATTTTGCAATCAGGGCATCAGTGCCTCCATGCAGCTCCGTTATGTCGCCATCTCTGGAACTTGTGGAACCCACAGCTACATAACCACCGTCTGAAGTCATTTGAATCGACAGCAGCATATCCATGTCCGACCCTCCGACACATCGCCGGGAGACTATATTTCCGTCAGAATCGAGTTTCGCAACCCAACCGTCCATCATTCCGTGGTTTCCGGCTGCGTCGTCGTCAGTTGAGAAGGTGAATCCAGCCACCACATACCCTCCATCGGGAACCGGCCTGATATCGAAGAGTGTATCTGCGGATGAGCCGCCCAGGCATTTCTGCCATGATAAACCGCCGTTTGAGTTCAGTTTAACAACCCAGAAATCTGTGCTGCCGTGCAGACCCGAAACCTCGCCATCATTTGAACTCGTCAGCCCACCGGTAATATACCCGCCATCGCCGGTTTCCAGAACGCTTAACATACCGTCCTCGCCGGAACCTCCATGGCATTTCTGCCATAAGAGGTGCCCTGCTTCATCAAGTTTTACTATCCAGGCATCAGACGAACCGCGGTTTCCGGTAACATCACCGTCGTTTGAAAAAGTGCGTCCGGCAATGACAAAATCTCCCCCGGTTGTCTGCAGAACTACAGCTCCGGAGTTATCTTCATCAGTGCCGCCAAGGGATCTCTGCCATTTAAAAGACTCCGGATTTCCCGCCTCTCCACAACCTGAAATTACGGAAAAAGTAAGTGTAAGCAGAATTACCGATAATAATGAGAATAAAACGCCTGCCCTTCTCAACATAGTTTTTTCCTCCGTCAAAAAGAAAAACTGAAAGCAAACCATTTTGAACCTATTATCTGTTAGAGGTCTTAGGTGCATTCCTCAGAATATGGATTAAAATGGGAAATGCGGGTGATGGTTTGATAGATTTCCTGTTTCTTTATTCCTGATTATCGGAAGAGAGAAAATTTTTATTCACTATGAAGCCATTTATCATAACCATGTCATTAAATGGATTGTCTTCCCGGCTTTTACTTGTTGAAAACTCAGAATCGTAATAATGCAGTTTAAACATATCACGAATTAATTTTGATTTTTGGGTGGTTGTGCTCTGAGCTGCACCAAAATATTTACTGATATCTCCCGGTTTTACAAAAGGCTCGAAGCTTTTATCAAATAGAAAATTAATGGAACCGATTGTATAGACAGTTGCTGCCGCCCATATTTCAATTTTACCCGAAAGAAAAGGCACTACTTTTTTTCGCTCCATTTTCTTTATTAACTTTATACATAACTGTTTGTATTCATCATTCAGATATTCATCGCAATATTTAGAAGTCAGTAATTTCAGTTGCTCGGATTTGCTTTGTATTAGTTCTTTATCGCGCATAGCTAAGCCTCATTGTTGTTTGATGTAAAAAAGATTCGACATGTTTCCAGATATTCTTTTTCCGATTTTTTCTCTTTGTGTGCTTATTGTTTGCTTTTCTATCTTTTTCTATCCGGGATGTTTCGGAAATAGTGATTTGGATTTGGGTAATTTTTCGGATGTAATGATAATTACAGATTTCTCGGTGTTTGACGTACCCGGTGTGCCTGTGAATTAAGGCATGGATTTATTTGTTCTCTAACGAGAATTGTGCCGGAATGCCCAGCTCCCAGAGAAAACTTTTTGAAAAAAAGTTTCCTCCGGACCTCCTTCCCAAAACTTTTGGAATTGGGGACCGACCAGGGATTTGGACCGACGGGGGTTGGGGACCGTCAGAGGGAACCACGCTTTTTTGGAAAAGCGAGTTTCCCTCCGAACCTCCCTCCTTGAAAAACAAGAGTCTTGGACTGTGGATTTGAGTAAATTTTACTAATTCAGTGGCATTGGGGTTAGGGACCCTCAGAGGAAACGAGCTTTTTTCAAAAAGCGGGGTTCCCTCCGAACCTACTTCCTTGAAAAACAGGAGTATTCAGCTGGCAATTAGAGTAGATTCTACTAATTCAGTGGCATTGCCTGACAGAAGGGATAGGAATACAATCTGCAGAATAGATAATCATTGAGAAATATAGTTCGGAAGCGGTTCGGAAACACATTTCAGGCTTATCGTCATTACCTCGTTTATCATTGAAACACCTGAAACACTGCCTGGTATATGCCATGTTGCATTATTATGGAAAAATATTAACAATACCGTAGATTGTTTCACTTTGTTAATACCTTGTCTTCAGCATTAATGTGCAGTGATTAACATGATAAGCTGGTGTATTGCAGGTCTTTGGTATTTGTGTCTGTTTCAGGATCAGTTTTCCACCCGGGGATGCATGAAAACGGTTTTACACGATTTTAAATTCAGAGTGAATCAGGTGAAACTTCCGGGGAGAATCAAATTTTAATTTTCAGAATAGTGGCGAGGTAAATTTATGAAGACGCGTTTTGGCAAAATTGAACTCATTTGTCTGGCTGTTATTTTTACTCTGTTTCTGTTTTCTCTTGCAGGATGCTCGGGAAACAGCAGCGATGTTGGCGGAACAGCCTCTGATACCGGCATTAATATGGTTTTTGTAGTAACTCAGGATCTGGAGCATAATGGGGGAGATATCAGCACTACCACATCAAATCTCAATAACCGGGGGCTTCAGCGGGCGCTTCTGCTGGCAGGATACCTGAAATCAAACATCCTTGGCTCGGCAAATCCCAACGGTATTTACGCCCTTTCGCCCTATACACATCTGCAGACTGAAAACAATTATCCTGATATGGTTCCTCTGGAAGTTATCGAACAGTTTGCGCTTCTCAACCAGTACACTTTATCATCTCAGAATCTGACTGCACAGAGTTTTCCTGTTTTTACTTCATATACTGCAAACTCCCTTCCGTCAGGATGTTACACTCCGCCGGTTTATTATCCCGAATGTCAGGGAATAGATTTCAACAACAATAACAACGGAAATGTTACCCTTCTCAGAAATATCATTGCTGCCAATAAAGAAGGTTATTATGTTTTTGCAATGCCCTTCGATACTTTTCACACAATGGCCGCAGGTTTGAAAGAAGCAAATGGATATGAATATGAAGTGCCCGGTTACTGGGAAGGTCCCAATAAATTCTATATGATTAACATTCCTTCGGGTTCGTCAAGGGCAATTCTTTCAGGTTACAATTCAGGAATTGAACCGGGAACTGCTTTCCCGGCGCCTTCGGTACCATATACCGAAGCTCCCTGCCAGCAGAAAGCATTTTATTATAATACAGCGAATATCAGCGGTGCTAAGATTCCTGACGGAATAAATACAAATCAGACACTTTATTTTGTCCGTCATGGAGAAGCTCACCCTTCAGCACAGTTTGAAAACGGCAATCTTGTAATGCAGGGAAACTGGCGTGCATTGTATATTCCCCAGGCTATTGAAGGTAAGATTAAGAATCCTGATTACATATACACTGTCGACCCGGCTCAGTTTCTGAAGGGTATGCCCGCAAGCGGCCAGACAACGGATATGTATTACTCCTATGTCAGGCCTTCAATGACTATTGCACCTTATGCGATTTCAAAAGATATGCCGATCAACCTTGCCTATGGTTTCAATTATTGCGATCCCGCACAGGGCAAAATGGGACCTCAGGTTGATGCAGCAATTAAGTTCTTCTTCTCAGGAAGCAATTTCAGCAATAAAACCCTTATAGTTGACTGGGAACATGTTCACATACAGGAAATCTCACAACTGCTTCTGGCAAAATATTTCGAAAATACTTCTGATGTGCCTGTGCTTCCCAACTGGCCCGGCACTGATTATGACACCATCTGGACTATTACGCTGGATAATGATGGCAATCTTACCATCTCAAATTCAATATATCAGGGTATTGAATCATCAAGTCTTCCTTCAACAGCTCCCACTTTTAATAAATAGTGTGGAACTGTTGATAGATTTATAAACGGCGGAAGTGCTGATATGCCTTCCGCCTGCAATTCAGCTCTTTGTTAAGGGCAATTTCAGAAAAATCGGAGGTTGAGTAAAGGTGATTACAGGAGAATTTGTTATCAGGGAAGTGGAAGAAACCAAAGTGCTTCAGATAAGCACAGTCGTTCCAATGGCAAAACTGCCTGAAGCTCTCGGTGAAATTTACAATAAGGTTCTGCAGTATCTTGATGAAATAGGAAAAGAACCTGCGGGACCAGCATTTGCAGCTTATTACAATCAGGATATGGATGCCCTTGAAGTAGATGCGGGTTTTGTTGTTGCAGAAGATATCCCGGAAACTGAAACAATAAAAATGGGCGCAATCGAAGCCTGTAAGGCTGCTTCTTATATTCATACGGGACCTTATACCGAACTGGAGGAAGCTTACGGAAAGCTTATGAAATGGGCTGAAGACCAGGGAGTGGAACTTGAAGGAGCCGGTTACGAATTATACTTCAACAGTCCTGCTGAAGTGCCGCCGGATCAGCTGAAAACCGAAATACTGTTCCCGATTAAATAGCAGGTTTTAAACTTGCCTGCTGTTTTCACAGGCAGGGGGACCATCAGGTTATTTCTTTATTGATTGATTTTCCGGGCGGATAATAATCCGCCCGTTTTATTTATGTTTTGTTTACTGCATAATTTCAGCATATGCCTGTCTTACTACGGAAGTGATTACAACCAGCATTCTGAAATAATCGATTACACTGCTGCATGTAAAGGTGATTGTGGTTCCGTCAACTCTTGTTACTGTGGGAATAAGAGCTGCATAGTCTCCTGCAAATGTATGGTCGCATCTTCCTTTGAAAGACATTGTGACATTGAGGGTTTCCCCTAATGTGTAAAATTCGGGGTTTTTGAGATTTTTGAGGGATTTTTTCGCTTTTTCCTCAATCTGTGTGCAGACTTTATCGGGATGGAAGCATCTTGCCCCTGTCCAGATTGTTCCTTCTTTGGTTATTACCGTTTCTGCGTCGGGTATGTATTTATTTGCTTCGTCTATGGCGGCTTTGTCTCCAGAGATGAGAACAACGGGAATATTCCACGAACTGCAGAGGGCGGAAATAAGTTGAACTTCGCCCACGGGTTCACCGTTGATTTCCGTTCTGACAACGCCGTTCATTGTGTGTGCAAGTATGCCGTGAGGTGTGTCGTATCTGGAGTGTATTCCAATGATGAAAGCTGCGTCGTGGGTGTTTTTGCCCACAAGACTGCCGAGGAATACGGGGAGGCTCAAACCTCTCAGGAGTGATGCCTCAGGGTGGAGTTTGTCCGGGAGGATGTTTGCACCTTCCGCGTGCCAGTCGATTACATCGATTTGAGTTGCGCCGGCTTTAACTGCGCCTTCTATGGCTGAATTAACTTCGTTTGTCATTATCACCCTTGCTTTTTCCCACCAGCCGTCTTTTGTGCCTGTTTCGGCAAGGGTTACTATTGAACTTATTCCTTCCATATCCGCAAAAATTAATACTCTCAAAATTATGCTCCTGTTTTATTTATAAAATATGCTTTTGAAATTTTGATTAGCTTTGGGTTTAATTCTGACTTTAAGGGAATAAAATATCAAGGATTAGTATTTTTTTTATTGAATACCGAAAAACAGCGGCCTACGCCGAAGGGCTGAAATTGGGGATTTTTATAAAACTGATTGGGATCTTAAACACTGTATTGCACACAAGGGGAAAACTTTATTTATTGATGATGCAGAGAATTGAGGAGTAAAATATGAGTGAAAGAATGCCGGTTTTATTTCTGGGGCATGGTAGTCCGTTAAACTGTCTTGTTGATAATGATTTTACAAGGGGCTGGGCTGCGGTTGGCGAGAGTATGCCGAAACCTAAGGCAATTCTATGTGTTTCCGCACATTGGTATATTCCTGATGTTAAAGTAACGATTATGCCTGACCCCCGTACGATTCATGATTTCAGCGGTTTTCCAAAAGCACTTTACGAAATGGATTATCCCGCTCCCGGTTCGCCTGAACTGGCAGACAAAATCATCGAAATACTTAAACCGGTTAATGCAAAACCGGATATAGGGTGGGGAATTGATCACGGAGCATGGTCCGTGCTGTGCCATTTGTTTCCTGATGCTGATATTCCGGTGGTTCAGTTAAGTATTAACAACACCGAGGAAGCTGCTTTTCATTATGAACTGGGTAAGCTTCTGGCTCCGCTGCGTGATGAAGGGGTTCTTATCCTCGGCAGCGGAAATGTTGTGCATAATATTGGGGAGTATGACTGGAGCGGAAAGACATCAAAACCTTTCCCCTGGGCTGAGGAATTTGAAAAATTTGTCAGGGAAAAAATAATAAATCATGATGATCAGGCTCTAATCGAATTTGAAAAAGCCGGTCAGGCTGCATTGCTTTCTGTGCCTACGCCGGATCATTATCTGCCGCTGCTTTATATAACAGCTTTGCGTAATAAAGGCGAGAAGGCGGAATTTGTTGTTGAAGGTTTTGACGGTGGTTCCATGTCGATGCTGGGGATAAAAATCGGCTGATTGAAGTTGACTTGAAAAGCTGCGTTATTTATACCCCTTTTCATGGACGAGTTTTTTCATACCATCGATAAAATTATTTACCCATCTTTCGAATGACATATCTGCGGGATAAGCGGGATCACTATCCGCCCAGGGGTGGAAATCTTCCATTTCACCGTTGGTATAGTATTTTTGCGCCACATAACCGCAAACCCATGTTCCGGAGGCTATATTTTCGTCAAGCCGGAGCCATTCTTTAATTTTGTGATTATAGACATTTACGACCGTCTTTAACTGTCCGTCGGGCCATATACTGTAGTATAAACCGTTTGCAATGCCGGATGCATCAATATCGGTTGCGCTGAAGGCAGGTTCTCTGAGTCCCGGGGGCCATTTCTTCATTCCCTTCGGAAGATGATCTTCTGTAAACCGTTTGTATTCAGACGCCGGAAGTTCAACTTTTTTCTCTTTTATTTTTGTTGGCGGCAGTTTTACTTTTTTGCCTTTCTTGCTCATTGAATTTCCCCTTTTTATCAGATTACCGGACTACTCATAACCTCAATGCCCATGCATTAAGGTATTGATTTATCTGATCGCTTACAAGAATTATAACCGTTTGCCAAACTCCCGGAGAAAACTTTTTTGAAAAAAGTTTCTTCGCGCCCACCCTGCGGGCAGGCACCCGCTATCCCAAAACTTTTTGAATTGGGGGACCGACCAGGGGGGGTAGAACTGACCGGGGTTTTTGGGACCGTCAGAGGGAACCACGCTTTTTTGGAAAAGCGGAGTTTCCTCCGAACCTCCCTCTTTGAAAAACAGGAGTATTTGCCTGGAAATTGGAGTAGGTTTTACTAATTCAGTGGCATTAATCATAACCCAGATAGTCTGAAATTTGATCTTTTTTTAATTTTCCCTTTGCAATGACTAAGTTTTTATTATTTCCGGTATATATAATAGGGGATCTGAAACAGAATCCTGCGGGGTGGCATATAATTTACAAAAAATAGGAAAGAGGGATTACTGTTATGAAGAGGTATATTTCGTTTTTTTTCTGCTTTTTGTTTTGTTTTGCGCTGTATCCGGGGTCAGCGGTACGGGCAGGGGAGGATAAGGCTAAAGGGAAACTCAGGCAGATTGCACAGTTTGAGGGTGGCACTCTTTTTCAGAATGGCGCCGTAAAAGTTGTGGAATTGAAGGGGACATACAGACAGATGGGCAGGCAGTATGGATTTCTGATGAGGAATGATCTCAGGGATGTCTATAAGCTGATACTGGAAGAATATGCAGGCAGGCAGAAATTTTCCAATGAGCGTCTTAAAACCATTGCAGACGCATTTTACAATATTTATCCCATGCGATACAGGGAATTGTTTTCCGGTATCGCTGAAACTTCAGGACTGACGCCTGAACAAATCAGAATTATTAATGCTGTTGAATTTTTTCCCAAGATAAATCATCTCGAATACAACTGTTCCGCTCTTGCAGTGTGGAATGATTATACAAAGGACGGTTCGGTTGTTTTTGGGAGAAATAATGATGATGCTCCATTTTTTAAGATTTTCGGATCCTATGTTTCCATCGCTGTGTTGAAGCCTGATGACGGAAGTCTTCCAACTGCCATTGTGAATTATACCGGAGCAATATATGCAGCGAACGGGATGAACTCAAAGGGTGTCTTTCTTGAGCTGAACGGCGGACCCTGGGAAGGATTTTATCTCAACAGGCCTTCGATTTTTGTCAGTCTTATGTCATATCTTCAGGATCTGCCTTCAATAGAGCTGATCAACGAAGCAATAATGGCAGAAAAGGCAAACATGTCATCTATTGTTACCATTGCCGACGGTAAGCGGGCTTATTCGGTGGAATGCTCCTGCAGCACAGCCAGAATTATGGATGGGGGACATGAAGCCATTGTCGCTGCCGCCAATCATTTTGCGGATCCCGCATGGGGGCTTTCACAGCTTGATGATAAAAAGGGCGGAGATACTATGAAAAGGCGCGCCAATCTTCTTGCACTTGGAAAAAAATTCAAAGGTCAGTTTGATGCCGCCAAAATGATGGAAGTTTTTGATACAACCATTGAAAACGGAGGAGCTACAAGCCCATATGGGACAATTTTCCAGATTGTGGCTGTTCCGGGAAAATATGTCATGTGGATAAAAGCACCGGGGACCTTTGACTGGACTGAAGCTGATCTTTCGAAAATTCTTAAATAAGTATAAAGAGGTGATAGGGGATGAAATCATTTTCTGTTTACTATGTTAAGACCCATTCCATCGAAAAAGTTCAGGCTTATTTTAAACCTGTTGAAGCAATGCCCGATTCGGACTGGCTGGTGTGCGGATACAAACCGGGCGCCTATGCCCCTGATGATTCGATTCTATTAGGTGAAGAGAGTCTGACGGAAGAAAAATCAAAACAGTTCGGGGATATAATCTACCTTTATGCATCTTTTCCCGATTCCTTTGTGTATGAGCATTCCAGAGACGGCGAACTGCTCAGGAAACTGGTCTGGTATCCCATGCTTGATGACGAATGGAATCCGGGATGGCTGTGCGTCAGGGGCGAGAGAGAGGAATGGGAAGATCAGTTTTTCAGGGAGGCTAATCTCAACCTTGCCCTTGAGCATGAACGGGATAAATTTGAAGAACTTGATATAATGGACAGTTTTCCTGAAAGGGAGGAAGAAATCCGCAGACTATGGGCAGAGAAAAGGATTAAGGAACAGGATGTAATCCCTACCGGGGATGCGGGATTTGCTTTCACTGTTGAAAAATTCTTCGGTTTGAAAAGGCCTGAAAGCACATAAAGGTTTTTGTCATTTGTTTATTGTATTTTTTTGGGATGATTCGGAAGAAATCGGAAAAAACAGTGCTTTGAAATTTGATTGTTACTGGATTTTATACAAGCTTAGTTAATAAAAAGGAGGATTACCATGGAAATGAAAGGCAGCAGAACCGAGCAGAATCTGAAAGATGCATTTGCCGGTGAATCTCAGGCACGGAATAAATATACTTTTTTTGCAAAAGTAGCTGCAAAAGAAGGCTTCGAGTATGTAGCCAGAGTTTTTGAGGAGTCGGCGGACAACGAAAGGCAGCATGCAAAAGACGAATTCAAACTGCTTGGCGGAATCGGAACCACACTGGAAAATCTGAAGGAAGCTGTTGCAGGGGAAGATCACGAAACAGAATCCATGTATCCCGAATTTGCCAGAATTGCCGAAGAAGAAGGCTTTAAAGATGCAGCTCTCTTATTCAGGCAGATTGCAAAAGTGGAAAAAGAACACAGGGATCGTTACAAAAAGCTCCTTGAAATGGTTGAAAACGGCACTCTGTATAAAAGAGAGAACCTAGTCCGCTGGAAATGCCTCAAATGCGGATATATTCACGAAGGAACGGAACCACCGCCGAAATGCCCTTGCTGTAAGCATCCACAGGGATACTTCGAACCGGAGTCATAATAACTGCCAGTATTGTAAATTTTCATTGTCTTATATGAATTTCAGAAAGCCGGCTTTTTAATAAAGCTGGTTTTCCGCGCCCTAAACCAGTATTTGTGATACAAGGAGGATGGGTGTATGAAAACAATAAAGGGTATAGTTCTGTTTACTATTGTTTTTCTTGGGCTTTCATTTATAAATTCTGCAAACAGCTTTGCCGATTCCGCACAGGATATATATAACCGGGTTGCTTCCCTTGAGAAAAGCGGGGATTATGCTGAAGCTGCAAAACTTGCAAAAGATATGATAAAAGCTGGACCGGGGAATGATTTCTATCTTGCCTATGCAAGTCATGTTGAAAGGATGGCTCTGGAATTTGATTCAGGGGAAAAACATGCTCTTGAGGCAATCGGAATCAATCCCAATGTTCCCTGGTATTATGCTTCTGCAGCATTTAATGCCTATGGAAACGGGGACTTTGCCACTGCGGCGAAATTCTGCCGGAAAGTGATTGAATACGGACCTGAACAGGCAGGGCAGGGTAATATTGATACTGCAAAGGCAATTCTGAAGAATACAGCGAATCATGAATATGAAATCCACTGGAAACTGGATCCCTCCAAAGGTGCACAGAATAATGGAATTTGCTATTTTCCCCTCCCGACGGACAAACTTCCGTATCAGAAAGTCAGCTTTAAAATAACAGGTGCGGCCAGGCTAAATATTGTGAAACCGGATGGAAACGATATTGCTCTTTTTAAGCCTGTAAAGGGAAAACCGGTGGAAATGACTGTTTCCGCTTCCACCAAAGCATACAGTTTCAAACCTCTGATGGCAAAATATACCGAATCGGACGAAATCCCCGATGATGTGAGGGTATATCTGGGAAAAAGCGAGGGGATTAATCCGGACAGTCCGGTATTGAAGAAAATTGCCGGCGATTTGAAAGGGCGGAACAAAATCGAAACCGTAAAAAATATACTTTTGTGGTTAAAAAAGAATATCCGCTACCAAATCGAGGATTTCAAGGAAGTTGAAGAAATAATAGATCGGGGATATGGAGAATGCGGATGCTGGTCTGCACTGTTTACGGCTCTTTGCAGAAGCGCCGGCATACCTGCCCGGGGTGTGTGGGGTGTGATTGAAGATCCGACACCGGACAGAAAATTTGCACCTGAAGGGCACCTGAAAGGGCATGCCTGGGCGGAGTTTTATCTGCCGGGAATCGGCTGGATTCCTGTTGAACCCCAGAGTCCGGAAACTCTGGGACAGCTTCCCTCAAGTTATGTCAGAATGTACCAGTATGATATAAAAAGCAGACACTGGAGTATCGAAAATTTCAGAGCTTCCGACAATATGGTGGTTATGGGTGGAGATACTCCGGAATTTACACAAAGGAACACAGATGGAAAAGACTTTTGAGGAAAAAACATTTGGAAAAGCTGCGCTGAAGCTCATTCCATTCTTATTTTTGCTTTATGTTATCGCATATATAGATCGCATAAATGTCGGTTTTGCAGCACTTGGAATGAACGAGGACCTTAAATTCAGCGATGCGGTTTACGGTTTGGGCGCAGGTATTTTTTTTATCGGATATTTTATCTTTGAGATCCCAAGTAATCTGATTCTTGCAAAAGTAGGAGCCAGAATGTGGATCGCAAGAATCATGGTGTCCTGGGGAATTGTTGCCTGTTTTATGATGTTTGTCCATTCGCCACTTAGTTTTTATGTTTTAAGATTTTTGCTTGGCGTTACGGAAGCAGGTTTCTTTCCGGGAATAATTCTCTATCTTACCTACTGGTTTCCTGAAGATCAAAGGGCTAAAACAGTTTCGCTTTTTATGACCGCAACCGCCGCTGCAGGGATTATTGCCGGACCCATTTCCGGAAAACTCCTTACCCTGCACGGACTTCATACTCTTTCGGGCTGGCAGTGGCTTTTTCTCCTCGAAGGACTCCCGGCGATAATTCTCGGCGTTATAGTCTTTTTCTGGCTTCCTGACAGACCGGAAAAAGCAAAATGGCTTACCAAAGAAGAGAAAAAAGTTATTATCGACAGGATCAGTCTTGAAAATCAGAAAAAAGAAATTCATAACAAAGCTTCTCTGGTGGAAACCCTGACCAGCGGAAAAGTCTGGGCGATGGGCCTCCTCTATTTTACCATTATGATTGGTATGTACGGCGTTACAATGTGGCTTCCCCTCATAATTAAATCCTTTTCCAGCATGAATGATTTTCAGATCGGTCTTTCATCAGCCATTCCATATATTATTGCCGGTGCCGGAATGGTTCTCATAGGCGCTCACTCGGATAAATACAACGAAAGAAGGCGCCATATTGCTTTTTCCGTATCCATAGCCGCCATTGGTCTGGTTCTTAGCGCATATATTCATCAGCCTGTGCCTGCGCTGATAGCACTATCCGCAGCGGCACTGGGAATATGGAGCGCTCTGGGTCCTTTCTGGGGAAGAGCCACTGCCCTAATGACCGGAGCTGCTGCAGCAGGGGGAATTGCCCTGATTAACTCACTTGGAAATCTGGGCGGCTTCGTAGGACCGTTTCTTGTGGGGGTTGTTAAAAACAGGACCGGCAACTTTGAAGACAGCCTGCTGCTGCTTTCCGTAATCCTCCTGTTTGGAGCCTGGCTTGTTATGAGTATCAGGTTTGAAAACGAATAGAAGAAAATGAATGAAGAAAACGAATGGAAGAAAATAAAAAAGCTGCTCCAGCTGAAGCATTTTGCAGCTTTTTTGCATCTTTTTTTACATTTTTTGTCTGGTTCTCAGAATTTGATTTTTCTATTTGATTTTTGGAACAACAGGAGCCGGCGGAGGTTTCAGAAGCTGCTTTCTGGGAATATCAGGTCTGTCTGTTTCAAAATACTGCATGCATTCGTAAGCTTTCCAGCCGCCCTTTTCCTTTTTTACCTTAATTGTCCATCCACTGACGACTTTGCCCTTATAGATGCTTTTGTTTACAATCTTTGTGTATTTATCGGTTTTTACAAAATCTACTACCGCAGTATCACCGGTCTGTTTTACATTGCCCGGTGCTATAGTGCAGTTTACTGTTTTGTAACCGGCGACTCTCTTTCTTGTCAGATGCCCCCACTGTTCGATTGAGGATACTTTACCATTGGCAAACCTGAATTTCGCCCCCGGCTCAAAGATTTTCATAGTCCCGTTAATATCTTTGTCGCTGTAAAGCTTTGCAAAATTGTCAAGATATGCCTTAAACACCGGATGAGGAGCAGTCTCTGCGGCAAAAGCAGCAGATATGCATAAAACAGCAAGAAACACAAACAGAATTGCCCCCGGTATCACTTTCTTCATATCCTTACCTCCTCTGATGGTAATTTGTAATCAAGTCTGATTTGTCAAGCTATATACTTAAAGTATGATTTCTTCAACACTGATTTTTGTCCTTTGAAGATTGGAAGTGAACATTGCAGGATGAATCAGTTTTTCCGGATTGCTGAAACAATTTCTGGAATACAATATGAAGTGGAACAACGTATATTTAAGGTTTGGAGTATTTCTGAGAAATCTCTGAAGACAGGATAAATATGCTGTTTGCAGTATTATGGTTATAGTATTGATAAATTATATTATAACATTTCTAAGTAGCAAAATTAAATTTGTTAAAAATTTTTTTGATGGCAATTTCTGGATTGATAAGAAAAAGTTAATTGCTTTCAAAGCCGAAGGAAAAGATTATGAAATTAAACTATCCGTCTCTTGTCAGATTATCTCAGATGGATTACTGGATTCGAAAAGATTTTTATCCTGATGTTGGCTTTTTTGCAGAAAGATTTGAAACCTCAAACCGAACTGTTTTCAGGGATCTTAGGTTTATTAAAGATTCAATGGGTGCTCCCTTATGCTTTGACAGAAAAAAGAACGGATATTTTTACAAAGAAAAAACCTGGAATTTTCCAATGATCCCCTTCAGTGAAAAAGAACTTCTGGCACTTCAGATGGTAAAGCTGGCAATTGGAAAAAATTCTGATTTTCCCTTTGAAGAACATTTTGAAAGTGCTTTCGAAAAAATTGCCGGTGTAATTCCCGATGATGTGAGGCAGACATTTGCCGAGCTTGAATCAAAATTGTCTTTCAGATTTTCCGGCTGCAGATTCTATAATTTTCATATTCTGGACACGATCATCAAGTCGCTGAAGCTACAGAATTCTGTGAAAATCAGATATTTTACAGCTTCAAGCGGTGTTGTTTCCGATCGGATTGTGGACCCTTACCATCTTGATAACTTCAGGGGAGACTGGTATTTAATAGGATTTTGTCATAAAAGACTGGAAGTGCGTGTGTTTTCCGTAAACAGGATCAAAGAGTGCAGTCTTCTGAACAAAACTTTTCACAAATCTGCTGGTTTTGACTATCAGGAATTTATCAAGTCCGCCTTTGGAGTAATCAGAACTGATTCACATTTTGATGTAGTCATCCGCTTTACAGGGTATGATGCAAGGGCTGTCAGAGAATGTACCTGGCACTCAAGTCAGATTGTGGAAGAACATAATGATGGAAGCACTATCGTAAGGTTTTGCGTCAGTGGAATAGAGGAACTGATCCGATGGATAATGATTAGGGGTAAAAATGCAGAAGTCCTTGAACCCCAATGGTTAAGAGCAAAAGTTAAAGAAGAGTTGATTCAGACTTTAAATCTTTATCAGTCAGACTGACATGTTTTGTCATTATACCTATTTCATAATGACATCTTGTGTCAGTCTGAACATGTATAATACTTTAAATAATAATAAAAGGGGGTTTTATGCCAATAACCGATATTCATTTTATGCTTCAGGGAAACAGGATACCCGTGGATCATGCTTATCATCTTTACTCAGCTTTGTCCGAAACCTTACCCTGGATTCATCGGAATAATGTGGGAATTCAAACTGTTTCAGGTATCCTTGAAGGAGAAAGAAGTCTTATGCTGACAGAGAAAAGCAGACTGATTATCAGGGTAAACAGTGAAGACATTGTCCATATCCTGCCTCTGGCAGGGAAAACTCTGTCACTGCACGGCAATAAAGTTACAATCGGGATACCTTCACCAAAAATGCTTATTCCCACAGCTAATCTCTACAGCCGGATTGTCATAATAAAGGGATTTATGAATCCTGATGATTTTCTGAAAGCTGCCGGAAGACATCTTCAGGAAATTAATATAAATGCCATTCCATCCCTCGTAGAACAACAGCATATAGCTGAAACCAATGAAGGAAAACCAACCGGCACCAAATCACCATACCTGAGAAGAACCATAAACATCAAAGGCAAAAAAATAGTAGGCTTCGCCCTCAGGGTTAACAATCTGACCGCAGAAGAATCAATAACCCTTCAGGAAAAAGGTCTGGGAGGAAGACGAAAACTGGGCTGCGGTATTTTTATACCGGACAGGCGGTGATGGGGGATGAATGATGAAATCATACTGGCAAAATCGACTAAAGATCCTCATTGTCCTTTGTTTGAACAGACTCTCAGGGGGCATACCACAAAAGTTATCGAGAGTTTTAAGACTCTTTTCGGTTCAAAGGATAGCCCGACACGGTTTGCACTCCATTGGCTCAGGTTTTTTGGATTAACCGACAGTGATTTTAACGAGTTTTATATCAATACTCTTGTGTCCTGTTGCCTTCATGATATTGGTAAGTCAAACAATGGTTTTCAGGATCTTGTAAGGCATAAAGGTGAACAAAATATCAGGCATGAGCATCTAAGCGCCATGATTATCTGGCTTGACGATGTCAGAAGAATTTTGCAGAAGATACCTCTGGTTAATATTTATTTTGTTTTTTCTGCTGTGGCGGGGCATCATCTGAAGATACAGCCGGATAATTTTGCCGAACCGATTGGTGATGTGAGATATTTCCGGATTCTGTCGGAAGGTACTGATGACATTTTTAAACTTTTATCAGAAACAACAGGTATCTCGGAAATCTGTCCTCCTCAGATAGAGCCTTTGTGGAGTTTTGACGGGGATTACGGTTTTTCAGTCCCCGATCATAAGGAAATAATCAGGCGTGAAATATATAATTACAACCGCAAAAATCTTAAAAAAGACTTCAGGCTTCTTATGCTTCAAAAAGCAGTGCTGACAGCCCTGATTATCTCAGACAGTGCAGGCTCCGGGCTTGTCAGGGAAGGGCTTGAGCCTTACCTCTGGCTTCATAATGCATTTAACGATACTGTTCTCCTTGATGGTTCGGATATTGAAGATAAGATAATTCAACCCAGAATCAGGAGTATTGAAAAAACAGGCAGACCCTTTGTCTGGAGTGATTTTCAGGATGCTGCGGCAAAACTTCCTGACAGAGCTTTGCTTATATCTCCCTGTGGAAGCGGAAAAACGCTGGCTGCATGGCGCTGGATAAAATCCAGAACCGGGGAAAAGCCTGTAAAGAGGGTGATATTTCTTTATCCCACGAGGGCAACTGCAACAGAAGGCTTCAGGGACTATGTAGCCTGGGCGCCGGAAAGCGACGGTGCTTTGCTGCATGGCACTGCGGATTATGAACTGCAGGATATGTTTGCAAACCCTGCTGATAACAGAAATGACAGGAATTTTACTGTTGAAGACAGGCTTTTTGCAATTGCCTACTGGAACAGAAGAATTTTCAGCGCCACCGTTGACCAGTTTCTTGGATTTATGCAGTGGTCATACCGCTCGGTCTGTCTCATTCCGCTATTGGCAGACAGTGTCATTGTTATAGATGAAATTCACAGTTTTGACTCATTTCTGTTTTCAGCCTTTAAGAAGTTTCTCCAAAGTTTCAATGTGCCTGTGCTCTGTCTCACAGCAAGCCTGCCTCCGGTAAGAAAACAGGCGCTGCTGGATGAATGTAATCTGAAAATCTTTCCCGACAATATTCAGGAATTCAGTGATTTGCAAAGCATCGCAGAGATGCCACGCTATAAAATCAATATCTGTGAATCAGACCGGCAGGCGGAGCATATAGCCACAGAAGCTTTCAAAAACGGGCTCAAAGTTTTGTGGGTTGTAAATACAGTTGCCCAGTGTCAGCAGGTAGCAAAAAAGTTTAAAGCACTGTGTTATCACAGCAGATTTAAACTTGAAGACAGAAAAAACAGGCACAGGGAAGTTATTTCCGCATTTCAGAACCGCAAGGGTGCGGTTCTGGCAGTTACAACCCAGGTTTGTGAAATGAGCCTTGATTTGGATGCTGACGTTCTGATAACTCAAAAGGCTCCTATCACTTCGTTAATTCAGAGGATGGGAAGATGTAACCGGCATGCTAAGCCTGGTAGCGGAAAAAACGGAAAAGTTTATATTTATCCTCCCGAAAGCAATCTTCCCTATAGTGATGGCGATCTTGCTGGTGTAGATGAATTTCTGTCCCTGCTCAGCGGAAAAGAAGCTAGCCAGGCATTGCTTGAGGAGCTTCTTGAAAAATTTGGACACACAGCGGCAGAAGTTCCGAAATATTCGGCGTTTCTTGAAAGTGGGTTATGGGCGCAGTCAGGTGAAGAACTCAGGGATATCAACGATTTCAGTGTTCAGGCGATTCTGGATTCCGATGTAGGGCAATACCTTGATTTAATCGGTAAAAAGAAGCCTGTTGACGGTTTAATTCTTTCAGTCCCCAAAAAATTCGGCACAAAAAATGACTCGGTGGGAAAATTCATTTACACGGCATCTTCCGCCAATTATCATCCCGAATATGGATTTCTTGACCATCAGATGGAGGAAAACAGATGAGCAAAACATTAACCGTACCAAATACAATTTTACTCGAATTTGATCTTTTCAGTCTGCCCACCGCTCAGCACAAAGCTGGTCTGGCAGGGCTGCTGCTTATGATCAGGTCTATGGAAGCAAGAAAACTTCCGGTTGTGCCGGAGATTAAAAAACTTGATTCCTATTCGGCAAGTATCGAATTCAGCAAAGAGAGTATTCAGGCTTTGTTTGATGATCTTTACGATGCTTTATGGGTTGAGGTCGAATCAAAGGCAAAATGGAAAGATAAGGTTCCAAAAAGAGAAATCTCTAAGGAGATTGTTGTTTCTGAAAATAAAACAAAAAACCAGAAGTATTTTATTTATGATGCAGTTCAGGCAAAGGGGGCATTTCTTGCCGCTTTGTATCCCGATGGCGACGGCGTTTGGGTCAAACTCTGGCGGGATATGCTATGGAGTACTTTAAGAGGTATTCCCCTTACCCGTCTGGATTATGAAAGAAGAGCAAAAAATGAACCTGCATCAATAGGTGATGATATCTGGAAAAGCCTTGTAAAGTGGAATGCGGATAAAGATAAAGAATATCTGGAGAGTTTATCCAGCGCGATCTTCATAGGTGCACAGGATAAAAATTCAGAAAAGGTTTCGTTTCAGGGCGAAGTATCTCAAAATATTCTTCTCCATTTCTGGACCCTTACTTCATTAATATTTGTCCCTCAGAAAATCTCTATTGATGGTAAAAAAGAATATGCCGGCTATGTTCTTACTGTGCCGGAACCTGTAGATCTGGAGATGTTTATTGATGAACTGAAAAGCACCTTTGGAAAAATGGAGTGCGCAATGTCAGGCTATCGCCCGAAGGCTTGTCTTATTGATGTGCCTGAAGAAGGCGGATTGGAGTATCTTTATGATCTGACATTCGACAGAATTGAAAAAAATGATATCAAGTACAGTCTGACATCAGTTGAATTTTATCATCTTGAAAAACAGGGTAATAATATCCGTCTTCTGTCCACAGATCGAATAATTCCGAATTCGAATACTATCAGCCTGTATTCGGAAATCAGAAGAAAATACTTTAACCCCCTTTTCAAATCAATGATATTGAGAAATCTACTGTCAGGCGAAGCCTGGTTCAATGGTATGTTGACCGTCTTTAATAATTATCCCTGGGAGTTCTTTGTCTTTCAGAAAAGCAAAGCCCAGTTGAGACCATTTTTCAGCAGTGATGCGAAACGTTATTTCAGGAAAATTCAGGAAGAAATTAAATTAAAAGGAGGCTCTGTCACAATGAGCGATAAAGATCGGGAAAACCTTCTGGCTCAGAGAGTGTATCGGATTATTCAGAGTTATGTCCGGTATAAAACAGAAGTAAAATCAGGGATTAAATATGATCAGTTCAGTCAGTCAAAAGATGCAAACGGCAGGGTGAATTATCCGCCCAAATATCTTGAAGCAAGAGAGAAAGTCTGCAGTGATGCCTTTCTGGCTATGAGAGGGAGAAGAGAACAGGATTTTGTTGAATATTTTACAGGCACCATCTGTTCAGTTCCACAATTCCTGCCTGAAAACGATTATCTCGAAATTGCCTCTTCACTTATGAACGAACCGGAAAAGGTCAAAACTCTGGCTATGCTTGCAGTATCTGCAGCATCATATTCAGGGGAAAACAAAAACAAAGAAAATAATTCGGAGGAAAATTAAATGAATATTTTTGCAACAGTTCTCACTTACACAGCCCCCAGTGCCAATTACAGAGGTGAAAGCGCAGAAAACAGGGCGGTTATTCAGAAAATCACCAATGGTCGTTTTGAGTTTCCGATAATTTCACCGGAATCAATCAGAAACGCCGTCAGAGAAACACTCGGTGCTCTGGGCGCACCCTGCAACCGTAAAAGGCTTCACGATGAAGAGCAGCTTGCTGTTTCATTCCATGATTATCCTGATGCCGATAAATATGCCGACGACTTCTTTATGGGTTGGCTTGTTGCCGCTTCAGGAGCAGATAGGAAGAAAATCCATAAGGAGCTGGAAGAAAAAGGGCGTGATGTCAAATCATTCTCCTTCAAAAGAGACTCGGTTCTTCGCATGAATATGGCTGTCGGTCTTGAACCTTATCGTCATGATACCGTATTTACACAGTCGCCGCAGGATAAAACTCCTCCGGCAAACAAGCTCCATAAAAATGCCGACAACTCCCAGCTTCTTCATCGCGAAACCGCCTTCACCGCATTTCAGTATCCCTTCGCCCTTAACCTCGAAGAATGCAGGGAAAAGGCTGAATGGACAAAGATTCTTCTCAAAGCGATCGGACAACTCAATAATGTGGCAGGAAATCATGCCCGCAGTTATTTTGAAATGGCTCCTGCCAGCATTGTCCTCAGGCTTACTCCCCAGCTCGTTGCCGGATTTGATACCTATGGCTTCAGGGTAGGGGACAAAGGGCAGCATACTCTCTCCGAAATCATTGACGGCATACTTGAAGGAGATTATCCGGGCAGTGAATTCTATCTGGGTGGAAAAATCGTAAAGGATATGGATGATAAGCTTAAAAATGAGCTGAAAGCAAAAGGCGTTACCATTGAAAACAGCCCTCAGAAGCTTCTCGAAACTGTGGGAAATATTGCGTTTTCCCCTGAAAAGGTGGGATAGCAATGCTGACCTTGTACCTTCAGGCTCCTTTTGCCTCGTTCAGGCCCTTTTCAGCAGGCAGCTTTCGCCCAACGGCATCTTTTATTTCGCCGTCTTCTGCTTACGGTTTACTCCTCAATGTTGCCGGAATTGAGATGCGCCATGACGATGGCAAATCAGTTATGACCCTCATCAAAAGCGGATTGCCGGAGCTTAATCTGGCTATCGGAGCTATTGAATTTCCCAGACAGCAGAGAATGTTCTGCCAGTATCATAACTATCCCGTCGGTAATACCGGCAAAGAACATGCACAAAACACCAAAGGGAACAAATACAACATTTCTCCTGTCAGAAAATCATTTCTATCAGGTATCAAAGCATATATATGCATCGATGGAAATGGCGAGCTGGAGAATCAGATAACCGAAGGTCTCAGGGGAAACAGCAGCCGAACATACGGATTACCGTTTCTCGGAGATAACAGTTACCTCATAGACAGGCTGGAACCGGTGGAAAACAGAAAGCCTGCATACTGGTTTGAGATGGTTGGTCAGGATGATGAACAGGAGCTTCGCCGCAATGTTACCCGGTTGACTGTAACTATCGACCGGGCGGATATGTCGAAAACCCGTTCATCCCTGTTTGCCCCATCTCCCACTCCTTCGGATATTATTCCTGAAAAGGCATGGGTAAAGGTGGGATACTAATGCCTGCCCCTTACGAAACATTCATCTCTGTTATGTCCCTTCACTCTATCAGGTATTGCGAAAGGCTGCATTATCTGGAGGAGGTGGAACGGATCCGTATTGCCGATGATGCTGTTTTTGCAGGCCGCACTCTTCATGAAGAACTTAAAAAAACTGAAGAGGAAAGCGGCGATTGGTTCTGTGAGGAGCTTGCCAGTCAGAATCTCGGATTGATTGGCAAAGTGGATGCCCTCAGAAGAAGGGACGGAAGGATCATTCCCTACGAACACAAGCGGGGGAGGGTGTTCAGGGAAAACAATAAACCGGGAGCATGGATATCTGATAAAGTGCAGATAGCAGCCTATGCCATGCTCCTTGAAGAGAGGTTTGGAGAACCTATACCTGAAGGCAGGGTTCGTTATCATGCAGATAACATCACTGTAAAAATACCCATTGACGAACCTCTCAGGGAAAATGTCAGGCAGAGTATAATCAGAGCCGGTGAATTGGCTAAGTCCATTCACCGGCCCCCCGTTGCAAAAAATGAGAAGCTCTGCATAAAATGTGCACTGGCTCCTGTTTGCCTCCCGGAGGAAGAACGACTGGCAGCAGATGATTCGTGGGAGCCGGTAAGACTTTTTCCTCCCGACAGGCAGGGCAAAGTTATTCATGTCACCGATTATGATGTCCGCATCGGCAGATCCGGCGATGCTCTTAAAATCACCGGCAAAAGCACAGGTGATATGGTTCTCCCTGTTATCGAAATTTCTTCTGTGGTAATCCACAGCTATGCTCAGATAACTACTCAGGCTCTGCATTTGCTGTCTAAACACGAAATTCCGGTTCATTATCTCTCCGGCGGAGGATACTATGTTGCAGGCATCGTACCAGGACCGCTGACTATTCAGAGGAGGCTCAGGCAGTATGAAGCTTTGTCAGATAATGAGTTTTGCCTCAAAATGACTAAAAAACTGGCAATGGCAAAAATCGAAGGGCAGCTTCGTTATCTGCTCAGAGCCACTACCAGCATCGACAGAGAGCAGTCAGGAGTTTCCGAATCAATCCGGATTTTGAAGGAAAGTCTGCGCTCAATTTCATCTTCTGATAATGCCGATTCTGTAAGAGGACATGAAGGAATGGCAGGAAGGGCATATTTTGCAGGGCTTCCTGCTGTTTTAAGAAGTGAACTGCCCGATGAACTCAGATACTCAAAAAGAACAAGAAGACCTCCGAAAGATCGATTCAGTGCACTGCAGAGCTTTGGATACACTCTTCTGTATCAGGCAGTTATGCAGGCTGTGTTATCCGTAGGTCTTGAACCGGCACTGGGATTTTTCCATACACCCCGCTCCACTGGTCATCCCCTTGTTCTCGACCTGATGGAACTTTTCAGAACAACTCTCTGGGATATCCCTATGATCGGCTCCCTCAACAGGCTTCAATGGAATCCATCAGCCGATTTTGTCTGCACAAAAGATAAAGTATGGCTTTCTGAAGAAGGCAAAAAGAAAGCTATCTGTCTGTTTGAAAAACGACTGGAAGAAAACTGGAAACACCCTGTTATAAACTACTCCTTATCATACGCAAGGCATATTGAGCTGGAAACAAGGCTTCTCGAAAAAGAATGGGACGGAGAGCCTGGCTTATTTGCCAGAATGAGGCTGAGGTAGCATTATGAGCAAAAGCTGGTTTTTAGTAGCCTATGATATCCGGGATCCGGTCAGACTGCGGAAAATTGCCGCCCTCATGAAAGGCTACGGCACCCGTATGCAATACAGTGTGTTCAGGTGCTTTCTCAACGAAAGGGAAGTGGAAAAACTCAGGTGGGAAGCTGCTAAAATTATGCTTGGCGAAGACGACCTGCAAATAATCGGACTCTGCAGAGCCTGCGTCAGCAGAGTTAAAAACCGCAGCGGAAATGATGCCTGGCCCGACGACCCGGTTACATTCGAAATCATCTGAAAAAAAATTCAGGCATCCGGGCATGTGGAAAACATATTCATTGCAAATAATCAAAAAAAACGATAACAACAAGCTTTAAACCGGATTTTCACCCGCCGGGGTGCCTGATCAACGCAAAATACAATCCCAAAGCCTGTAGCAGAAGGCTTCGCAACTTTTATAACTTGTGGAAGGAACATCCCGATGACTGATAGAAACCTCTCAAAACAAAATAATCGGATATACCTGAAAACATACTCCAAAAACCCCGTCATATAAGCCCCCGGATGGGGCGCACCGATCATCCCTCAGATGCCGAAAGGCGTTGAGCACAAAAAGGAGTTCAAAGGTATTCTTCCCGGAATAAAGGCCGATCATCCCTCAGATGCCGAAAGGCGTTGAGCACGATTACAGGGAACCGCAGGTCAATATTCAGGGACGATGCCGATCATCCCTCAGATGCCGAAAGGCGTTGAGCACGCAGTTTCCTTCCGATTGGTTGACACCGGAAGAAAATCCGATCATCCCTCAGATGCCGAAAGGCGTTGAGCACGAGTTATCTTGTAGTTCACCACACGGCGACTTCAAAAACCGATCATCCCTCAGATGCCGAAAGGCGTTGAGCACGTGAAAAATAATTGGAACAAGAACAAAAACGGTAAAAACCGATCATCCCTCAGATGCCGAAAGGCGTTGAGCACCCTGCGCCCGCAAGGTTTGTGCTTCCCCAAGATTCACCCGATCATCCCTCAGATGCCGAAAGGCGTTGAGCACAACTTAATCCTCCTGAAGCCATATATTCAATAGAGATCCCGATCATCCCTCAGATGCCGAAAGGCGTTGAGCACCTTCTGATGGGATCGTTTTCCCTTTTGGGATGGAGCCGATCATCCCTCAGATGCCGAAAGGCGTTGAGCACCTTTCAGGGAATCAAAATCCCTCGAGGCATATAAGCCGATCATCCCTCAGATGCCGAAAGGCGTTGAGCACTTTCAGCATAAGGGTGGAGAACCCCTGATGACTCAGACCGATCATCCCTCAGATGCCGAAAGGCGTTGAGCACGTTGAGAAAGCTGATAATTTAAAGCCGGGTTATAGCCGATCATCCCTCAGATGCCGAAAGGCGTTGAGCACATGGAGAAGCTGGGCGATCAGACTGTTATTCTTTCCCGATCATCCCTCAGATGCCGAAAGGCGTTGAGCACTGGCTTATACCGTGATTGATGGGAACCCGAACACCGATCATCCCTCAGATGCCGAAAGGCGTTGAGCACAGCGCATTGCAGAATAAGCCACAGAACTATTATCACCCGATCATCCCTCAGATGCCGAAAGGCGTTGAGCACTAATTATAAACGAAAACATACAGCCGATAACGGAACCGATCATCCCTCAGATGCCGAAAGGCGTTGAGCACGTGGTGAAATCGTTGAAGATACTACTGTTGACCTCCGATCATCCCTCAGATGCCGAAAGGCGTTGAGCACAGATCCCTTTGTGTCTTGAATAGCTCTGTGCTGCCCGATCATCCCTCAGATGCCGAAAGGCGTTGAGCACACGATGCAGGCAACAAAAATGAGGTGCCGTCGGTGCGGCCGATCATCCCTCAGATGCCGAAAGGCGTTGAGCACAGCAGTAACAAGGTTCTGATGGGCTTGTTTTTCCACCGATCATCCCTCAGATGCCGAAAGGCGTTGAGCACTATCAAGGTCAAGCTAATTATCCCACTTATGGCGCTACCGATCATCCCTCAGATGCCGAAAGGCGTTGAGCACAACCATTAAGAAAAATGAAAAATGGTGGGCTAAAAGCCGATCATCCCTCAGATGCCGAAAGGCGTTGAGCACAGGAAGGCAAGCCGGTTATCGGTTATGACGTAGTTACCGATCATCCCTCAGATGCCGAAAGGCGTTGAGCACACGTAGAGGCTAAGGAAATAAGAAAATATAAGCTTCCGATCATCCCTCAGATGCCGAAAGGCGTTGAGCACACATTATAGGGGACGAAAAATATAACAGCCCCTGTAAACCGATCATCCCTCAGATGCCGAAAGGCGTTGAGCACAGTGGACTGTCAAACAGATTTTTCTTTCCGGTGATCCGATCATCCCTCAGATGCCGAAAGGCGTTGAGCACACGGAGGTGCAAGATGACATATCCACACTTAACATCAACCGATCATCCCTCAGATGCCGAAAGGCGTTGAGCACAATATTTAAATCAAATAAAAGAACAAAATTTTGATCCAACCGATCATCCCTCAGATGCCGAAAGGCGTTGAGCACGATCTGCAAATATGCCTGTATCAACAGATGACACTCCGATCATCCCTCAGATGCCGAAAGGCGTTGAGCACTAAGGTTGAAGAAATTAATTCTGATGGGACAATCAGCCGATCATCCCTCAGATGCCGAAAGGCGTTGAGCACAAAACCACAGAGAGCGGAAGTTTGACAGGAGTTTCCCGATCATCCCTCAGATGCCGAAAGGCGTTGAGCACGAGATGGCAGAGACCAGAGCAGTTAACAGAGCTATCCGATCATCCCTCAGATGCCGAAAGGCGTTGAGCACACGATAGTAGTTCCCTTGTCGTTGTGAAAAAGCTTAACACCGATCATCCCTCAGATGCCGAAAGGCGTTGAGCACTTCTCCGGATAACTTCCGGTGAATCGGTAAATTCCGCTGATCATCCCTCAGATGCCGAAAGGCGTTGAGCACCATCCGCTTGCAGTTCGGCAATTGTGTTGTTAGGCCCGATCATCCCTCAGATGCCGAAAGGCGTTGAGCACGATGTGGCTGATACGGTAGTATAAATCAGATTGAACTTCGATCATCCCTCAGATGCCGAAAGGCGTTGAGCACAGTTGTTCTGCAAAATGGTTTCATAAACTTAAAAACCGATCATCCCTCAGATGCCGAAAGGCGTTGAGCACAAACGGGCTTTCACAAGCTACACGGAGGCTTTCGCTCCGATCATCCCTCAGATGCCGAAAGGCGTTGAGCACTTTTTGTTTTGCCGTACTTGTTATAATCGAGGACTGCCGATCATCCCTCAGATGCCGAAAGGCGTTGAGCACCTTCGTTCAGAATAGGGTTAATATCAAACGCCTTGCCCGATCATCCCTCAGATACCGAAAGGCGTTGAGCACATTTGGAATTCAGGCATCCACGAACCATACTTTGGCCGATCATCCCTCAGATGCCGAAAGGCATTAAGCACATGGATAGCCGGGCTGAAGCTACGGTGCTACTGTTTATATCATTCCTCTATGCTTTTACATTATTTGCTTTGGCTTACTTTCGCCAGTTCTTTTTTTATTGTGCAGCTGGCGGTTATGTAGGCGAGGGTTGCTGTAAAGATTGATTTGTATATTGCAAATACTGAAAATGGTATTGTAATTATTCCAGCTATGTTGAATATGGCTGTCAGGAGCGGTAGGAGTATCAGCATATTGCAGAAGCTGAACAGGAGGCCGGTTTGCCAGGGTTTTTTGGGTAAATATCTGATAAATCTGTTTTGTTCTGCCATATCAGGTTTTATTTCCATCTGTCCGGATTTTAGTGCGCTGCCCGTGCCTGATGCGGAAAAGTGGGCAACCAGTAGTGACAGGATTATTGAAGTTATTATTGTGTCCATGGCGATTGACGAGCCTTGCCATAGGGATACTGGGGCTATTTTCTGGTTCATAAGCCAGGCTAAGGCTGGGTTTACTATGGCGTTTATTATTGCTGCTGTCATGCTTTGGACTCTGATATATGATTCGATGGTTTGTGGGGTTGTTTTAGTTTGATTTGTCATATTGCCTCCGGGTATGGAATCTTTCTCTAAATACCGGTCAATCAACTGACCGTTTGAAAATCACAATGTTGTCTGGTTTATACATGAATTTATCGGGTTTTCTAAAGGAATGAAGCTTGAATTGTGAACCTTCCTGAGAAAACTTTCCGAACCTGGGCTCCGGGGGATATGAGAACCGGGGAATCCGGGGGCTGGAAGGATTAGGAACCGACCGGGGGGAATGGGGACCGTCAGAGGGAACCACGCTTTTTTTGAAAAGCGAGGTTACCCTCCGAACCTCCCTCCTTGAAAAACAGGAGTATTTAGCTTGGGGTTTGTGTGATTTTTTCCAAATCATTGAAATAGAACCCAGGAGCAGGCAGCGCCTGCGATTCGGGGAATTTGCGGATTATAAAAATGCCGAGGGGGTTTGGGGGATTCTTCCCCCGTTTGCCAACCTTTTTGAAAACTGCGAAGCAGATTTCAAAAAAGTATGAGCTGAAAAAAACAATGAAAATCGATATGCAGAAAGCAGAATAAAAGAGAGCGGAAAAATGATGCACTGAAAGTTTTTGCCGGAAGGGTTTGGGAAACGAGCTTTTTTCAAAAAGCGGGTTTCCCAGGAAAAGATTCATAACCATTAGCCCAG
>JAJTBE010000093.1 GCA_021287065.1 Bacillota bacterium | reverse complement strand
AAAATTCCTGTAATCAGGTATTTCTGTATGCTGTTTTGCCATATATCCGTCCGGATATTTCACAAGGATTTATTAACAGTATTTATAAAGGACTTAAAAAAGGTGGTAAGTTAGTTGTGCTTAACAATATTAAACTTCAGGAAAATGCAGCATTGAACCTTAAGCTGATTCCCAGGTCCGGTTTCAGACAGATCGAAAAAAAACTTCCTCAGAATAAGGATTTTAATGAAAACGGTTACATGTTGATAATCTTTGAAAAACTATGAAAGTAACGGCAGGAAGGAAGTTTCTGACGGCTATATAAATATGAATAGTGACTTTACAGGATGATTAACTGATTCCCTGAAACCCCCTGTAACAAATAAAAGGGAGGAATGGTTATGGTTGTTTGCCCCTATTGTAAGGAAAAAAACCTTATCAATCAGAAATTCTGCGAAAACTGCGGAAAACCCCTTTCCGACGAAGTCCCTTCTTATCTCTACACAGAGGATGAGGATCTTTGGGAAAAAGTCAAAAAGTTTGGCAAAGATGTTGAACAAAAGATAAAAGACAAAGACTACAAAAAGATTCTTGCAGACAAATCCGATCCTCTGACAAATATGCTGATTACCTTTATTGCCTGGTTCCTTCTGAGAACCATCGGCATACTGCCTTTTATAATACTTGTGAGAGTTCTTGCTTTTCTTATGCACCCGGTGGGTCTTGTGTTTTCACTTGCCGTTACCTATGTCTATTCTATCCACAGGGATGAAATTATGAAGAAATATGAAGAACTCAAAAGCAGGGATCATATCGCTTCGATAAAAGAACTTATTGACAGTTTTCAACAGAACAGCGGCAGCGATGCTGATGACAAAGATGAGGAAAACTCCTGATTTACCGAATTTAAATTGTTAATATCTTTCCCGGAGGAATTAGAAATGACTTTAACAGGCGCCAGAAGAGTAACCGCTCCCCGCGGCAGTGAAATTTCATGCAAAGGCTGGGGGCAGGAAGCTGCAATGCGTATGCTTATGAATAATCTTGACCCGGAGGTCGCTGAAGATCCGGATAATCTGGTGGTTTACGGCGGAACCGGAAAAGCTGCCCGCAACTGGGCGTGCTTCGATGCAATCGTAAGATCCCTCAAAGAACTCAGCAATGAGGAAACTCTTCTGGTTCAGTCCGGCAAACCCATCGGCATTCTCAGAACCCACGAAAAAGCGCCGAGAGTTATGATCGCCAATTCCAACCTTGTACCCTACTGGGCAAACTGGGATAATTTCAACAGGCTTGAAAAAATGGGCCTCACCATGTATGGACAAATGACCGCAGGCTCCTGGATTTATATCGGAACACAGGGCATACTTCAGGGAACATACGAAACTCTGGCTGCACTGGCAAGCAAACATTATGACGGTTCGCTGAAAGGCAAACTGGTCCTCACCGCAGGCCTCGGCGGAATGGGCGGCGCTCAGCCCCTTGCCGTAACAATGAACGGCGGCGTCTGTCTTGCTGTGGAAGTGGATGAACACAGAGTTCAGAGAAGGCTTGAAACCAGATACTGCGACAGAGTATTTACCGATCTCGACAGTGCCCTGAAAATGGCAATGAACTGCGTAAGGGACAAAACCGCAGTTTCTATCGCCCTTGTAGGCAATGCAGCGGAAATCCATCATCAGATCCTTGAAAGAGGAGTTATACCTGATGTTGTAACCGACCAGACTTCAGCCCATGATGCGCTCAACGGATATGTGCCTCACGGAATGACTTATGCGGAAGCTCTTGAACTCAGAAAGAGCGACCCCAAAAAATATGTTCAGCTTTCAAAAGCTTCCATGGCCCGCCATGTTGAAGCTATGCTTGAGTTTCAGAAAAAAGGCTCTATTGTTTTCGATTATGGCAATAATATCCGTCAGCAGGCTCTCGAACAGGGCGTCAACAACGCTTTCGACTTCCCGGGTTTCGTGCCTGCATATATCCGTCCCCTTTTCTGCGAAGGCAAGGGACCATTCCGCTGGGCGGCACTTTCAGGTAAACCTGAGGATATTTACCGCACCGACAGAGTTATCCTCGAACAGTTCCCCGATAACGAACCTCTCTGCCGCTGGATCAAAATGGCGCAGGAGCAGGTAGCCTTCCAGGGGCTTCCTTCCCGCATCTGCTGGCTCGGTTACGGAGACCGGCATAGAATGGGCCTGATATTCAATGATTTGGTAAGAAGAGGGGAGATTTCCGCTCCTATTGCCATCGGCAGAGACCATCTGGATTCAGGCTCCGTTGCATCACCCAACCGTGAGACCGAGGCAATGATGGACGGATCCGACGCCATAGGCGACTGGCCCATCCTCAATGTTCTCACAAACGCTGTTTCAGGCGCCCACTGGGTGTCTTTCCACCATGGCGGCGGCGTGGGAATCGGATATTCACTCCATGCAGGCATGGTTGTGGTTGCCGATGGTTCCGAAGAAGCGGACTGGAGGCTTGAAAGAGTTCTCACCAACGACCCGGCTATGGGAGTGTTAAGACATGCCGATGCCGGATACGATATTGCTAAAAATACTGCAAAAACCAAAGGTGTTAAAATTCCGGAAATAAGGTGATTTTTTGGATAGAGAAGATCGCTGGGATCAGTTTATAATAGAAAGACGGGAGATGGAGCTGCAGAATCTTAACAAGGTCAGCTCCCTCGTCGTCGAATTTGCGGATCTGCTTGAAAAAAAAGGAGTGGATCTGGTTCTCGATTTGGGATGCGGAGTCGGCAGACATCTGCACTACTTGGCGCGCAGAGGTTTTAAGGTTATAGGTTTTGATATTTCGGAAGAAACCCTTAACATAGCGGAAGATCTTGCCAATGAAGCAGGAATCGAAGCTGATTTTGTTCAGGGAGATTATCTTGATCTGCCCTTTAACAATGAGGTTATTCCTGCAATAATATCAACCAGCGCCCTCCATCACGACTTTCCTGAAAACATAGCCAAAACTTTCAGGGAAATCAAGCGGATTATGAGCGGAGGGGGCTACCTCGCCTGCGATCTGCTCTCCACAAGAGATTCGTGGTTTGGCCTCGGAAGAGCCTTGGGCGAAAAGCTGTTTCTGAATCATCGGATTCCCCATTATTTCTTTGATGAAGATGAACTGCTTTCCATTATGAAAAAGATTAATTTTAATGTAATTAAACTCGACAGGGACAATATTGTTGAAGTCAGGGGAGGTAATGAGTTCAGAAGGGAAAAATTCCATCTCATTGCCCGCAAAATATTATCCCAATACAGCCCTTACCCCTCAAATTCAGGAAGAATTCTGACATAGGCAAAATCACCCGGGATTGAGCAGTTTGACAGATGATCAGAATTTATCAATACGATAATCTGATGATTTGTTTACCGTCTTTTCCCGGGTATTGTTAAAAAGAGGCAGTTATGACAGAAAAATGGATGCACCCGCACCAGAAAAATCTACTTGCCATCATCAGGGAAATTGTCGATGACAGCGATATTGAAATAAGAGAGATCAACAGAGGGTATGCTCTTGATATACCTGTGGAATACCCCTGTACCTGCGGTGATTGTCCAAAGGGAGTGGAAATCAGGCATCAGTTCGTTTTTGTTACATACGGAAGAAAAACTCCCGGTGGCAGGGATATCTATCAGATATTTACAATCTGCGCTCCCGAAACCAAAGACTTCTACCGCTCAGCCCTCATGCTGAATATGAATCTCCCCTTCGGAGCTTTTGCCGTTGCAGATGTCGAATTCGCCACGGAACTTCTATCCAGAGACCTCCAGTATATGCCCGCAGGCACTGTACCGGTAACGGAAGTTGACGAACGGAAATATTTCGTAATGGTGGATACATACTGCGTCGATATGGTAACTGTCGATCAAATGAGAGCATCAATAATGACAGCAGCCAGAGCAGGAGACAGACTGGAAAAGCTTATGGTAGGGGAAGATTTGAGATGACAATTATGGAAAAGACCGCTGGTGAACCTGCCGGTAAGATAAGATTAAAAGAAATAACCCTCGAAAATGCTGCCTGTTTCGACAAAATAACAATCCCCTTTGGGGAAAACATTACCGTGCTTACAGGCACGAATGGGACAGGAAAAACTACGGTGTTAAATGCTATCGTGGGAATGTTTACTTTAGGTATCAGGATTCCGTTTGTCCCTGGAAAAGATACTCAGATTTATCAGGATGAACATTTAAAAGAGATCATAAATAAGCAAAGTAGACTTTTTCCTTTATCAAGGATTGATGATTCTACAATAATAAAGTTGGAAATTAATATTTGCGATAAAAACTTTATAAATAAAGTTGATTTAAGAAAGAGAAAATATTTAACCGAACAGCCAGTTGGTGATATTCTGGTGGATTTCCGTTATCCTGAAGTTCTATTACCAATAGGTACAAATAGGATTATTGTTGACAAGCCAATCCTTGGTCCATTATCACTTAAAGGAAATGAACAAGGCAGAGAACTTGAACAGGGAATGGAATTGATTCGATTAATCGGCTCAAGCCTTGGATTTTCAATTATGGATTTCAAACAATGGCTTGTTAATCAGGATTATCTTGATCTTCAGGCAAAGCAGAAGGGTAGCAGAAATAAAGCTCTGGATTATTTCAGGGAAAATCTTGCAAAAATTATGCCGCCTGAACAGAGTATTACTCTGAAAGAAATTGTGGATATGGAGCCGGTTTTTTCAACAAGAACCGGTGATGTGCCCATAGGTGCTTTGTCTTCGGGATTTCAGTCTGTTTTGTCAATTTACTGGAATATTCTCTATAATTTGCTGAACCTTTATCCTCAGTCGGAAAATCCATTTCTTGAAAACGCCGTTGCTGTTATTGATGAAGTTGACGCCCATCTTCATCCCGAATGGCAGCAGATTATAGTCCACAGCCTGAGAACATTGTTTCCAAATGTGCAGTTCATTATGGCGACCCACTCGCCCCTTGTGGTTTCGGGATGTGGCAAAAATGAAGCGGTGTTTTTGAAATATGATGATGAAAACAAATGTGTTGTCATCGATAAAGATGCTCCTGAAAATCCAAAGGGATGGCTGGTAGAAAGCCTTCTGACCGGACCCTTTAACCTCAAAACCGCAAGAGGAGCCGATGTCAATGCCACTGAATTAGTAAAATTCACTTAAAATCCCAACCCATACTCTTGTTTTTCAAGGAGGGAGGTTCGGAGGGAAACCTGCTTTTCCAAAAAAGCGTGGTTCCATCTGACGGTCCCCACCCCCCGTCGGTCCCCCAATTCAAAAGTTTTGGGATGGAGGTCCGGAGGAAACTTTTTTCAAAAAGTTTTCTCTGGGAGCTGGGCGAACGGACATAATTCCAGTGATCGATCAGATAAATTCCACCTTAACCCATCTTTACCAAACCCCCTTAAAAATCCGGGGGTTTTTTTCTTTTTTGGGAATTTTTTTGTTGATTTTATTGGGATTGAGGGGTGTTGGGTGGGGTTTGTAGTGACCCATAGTGCTTGACAAGGGCGGGCGGGTGT
>JAJTBE010000090.1 GCA_021287065.1 Bacillota bacterium | reverse complement strand
GGACCGACGGGGATTTGGGGACCGTCAGAGGGAACCACGCTTTTTTAAAAAAGCGAGGTTGCCCTCCGAACCTCCCTCCTTGAAAAACAAGAGTATTGGGCTGGAAATTGGAGTAAGTTTTACTAATTCAGTGGCATTGCGGGTAATCCCCTGTCCGGGAAAGTTTATATACCGATTTTTACTGGCATCTTGGGAAAACCGCTTTTGGGGATCGTAGGAGGAACTTTTTTGGAAAAAAGATTTCCCCCAAACCTCCACATTGCTGATATATACCGCTAATTCACCGAATCGCAGGCGCTGCCTGCTCCTGAGTTATGTTCAGATATCATCATAAAGGAAAATACATCCTTATGGAAAATAAATGTAAGAATCCAAAAATACTAAATCGGCGGTGATTGTATGAAAAAAATAACTCTTGACTATACAAACATTCAGGATGCGGTCCTTCTGTCCGAATTATCCGGAAAACTGGAATCCTATTCTGAAATAAGAAATATGATCATTAATAAAACCGGCAAAGGAAACGATTTCCTCGGCTGGGTTGACCTTCCTGACAGAATCAGCGATCAGGAAATTGAAGAGATTGAAGCTCTGGGCAAAAGAATAAGAGAAGAATCAGATCTTCTTGTTGTTATAGGAATCGGCGGATCATATCTCGGCGCAAAAGCTGCCATAGATGCCCTTCTTCCCGCTTTTAAAAAGTCAGGGGAGGGGATTGAAATTGTTTTTGCAGGTCAGTCCCTTTCGCCCCGTTATCTCAAATCTCTCCTTGCCCATATGGAAGGCAGAAGAGTAACTGTTAATGTAATTTCAAAATCAGGCACAACTACTGAACCTGCAGTGGCATTCAGAATTATCCGTGAATGGATGATTGCAAAATACGGAAAAGAAGAAGGCTGCAGAAGAATAATAGCCACTACCGACAGTTCAAAAGGCGCTCTCAGGACTCTTGCAGACGAAGAGGGAATGAAAACCTATGTGATACCCGACGATGTTGGCGGCAGATTCTCGGTTCTCACTCCCGTTGGTCTGGTTCCAATAGCTGCAGCAGGAATCAGCATTAAGGATCTGGTTCAGGGAGCAAGAGACGGCGCAGCCCAGTACAGGGATGAAGCTGATGTTACAAAAAACCCGTCAGCGGTTTACGCAGCTATCAGAAATATTCTTTATAAAAAAGGCAAAACAACGGAAATTCTCTCGAATTTTGAACCTCAGCTTCATTATGTGGCTGAATGGTGGAAACAGCTCTACGGAGAATCAGAGGGCAAGGAAAATAAGGGCATTTTCCCTGCATCATGCGATTTTACCACTGATCTTCATTCCATGGGCCAGTGGATACAGGAAGGTTTGCGCAATATTTTCGAAACCTTTATCAATGTGGAAGATTCAGGAGTAAAAATTCTTCTCGGCAGGGAAGAAAAAGATTTGGATAAGCTCAATTACCTTGAGGGAGAAACACTCGAATTCGTCAACAGGCAGGCTTTCCTCGGAACCGCTTCAGCCCACAGAGACGGCGGGGTTCCCAATATGACGATTAATCTCCCTGATATTTCTGCTTACTCCATAGGCAAGCTTTTCTACTTCTTTGAATGGGGAGTGGCAGTCAGCGGCTATATGCTTGGCGTCAATCCGTTTGATCAGCCCGGTGTGGAGAGCTACAAGAAGAATATGTTTGCCCTTCTCGGAAAGCCTGGTCTTGAAAAAGAGACTCAGGCAATCAGGGAAAAACTTGCCGGAAACAAACTGATAGTCTGATATTTATAAAGGAGCCTAACTATGTCCCGTAATGGAATCGCAGCGGTTCTACTGGCACTTTTCCTCTGTTTGTGCTGCCGGAATTCATGGTGCGCCGATAATATGAATTTTAAACTGAAACCCATCACACAGGAACAGACCCAAACGGCTAAACCCGATAAAATTGTGGTAACTGTGGGAGCAAATATCATCAAAGGCGACAGTCTGAAATCAGGTGGGAGAAAATACCTCGATACCGATTTGGTAGTTGCAGTGCTGAAAGCTCTCAATGTCAATGCTTCCTTCGATCTGTCAGTGATGGCTCTGGCTATGGAAAAACCTCAGACTGCTGCGAAGCTCCCTGTATCGGAACCAAACGGAAATTTAACTGTCGTAATCGGCGGAACAATCCTTAAAACCGATTCCTGCGTCGCCGATCAGAAGGCATATATTAATTACAGATTTGTGGAAAATCTCCTCAAAGGAATGGGATACGAAGTAAAGTTCGATTCTGCCTCAAATTTCATTACTATTGCAGATAAAACCGAACCTGTTGCAGAACCGGCCGTCGCCTCAGCTTCCGACCCTGAACAGCCGACACCGGCAACTGCATCTGTTCCGCCGCCTCCGGTAAAAAATATCGAACCTGCCCAGCCCGCTGGTAAAGAAAAACAAAGTGAAGATATTCAGGCTATAGCTTCATACATGAACGCTCTGAAGAAAATTTTCGATGATAACGCACCGGAAAAGGAACCCAAAAAGGGAAAACAGGACGGCGCCATACCCGATTTAACAAGTATCAGAGGTGAAGATCTTAAACCTGTGATTGATAAGCAGAAGAAAATCATAGCTGAAATCAATAAACTCACTCCCCCGGAAGAGCAGACAAAAGAGATTCATAAACTTGCAGTTGATGTGATGGCAAAAATGTTAAGGGCAACCGAACTTGCCTCACAGATTTTCTCACTTCCGGAAGGCCACAGAAAACCTGCAGTTGAGGAGGAAATTCTCGAACTTAACAGGCAGATTACGGATGATCAGATTCTTTTCAACAGAAAAGTCATTATGCTCAGACAAAAATACAATCTGGGAAAACCATAGAAATAAGGTCAGGATAAATTTATGTTTTTATCAAAGGGAAGGTTTGGCATTAAACTGGTTCCCCTGGGAAAGATTTCCTGGGATATGCAGGATTTTGCCGTTGAAATTCTTCAGCAGGCTTTCAGAAAAAAAGTAATGCTTTTCAAAAGCCAGCCTTTGCCACCTGCAGCCTTTGACAAAGTGAGAAATCAGTATTCATCGGTAAAGCTGATGGAATACCTCCGTTCATTCAAGACCTACAAAGAAAAAATTGTGGGCATTGTGAACGAAGATCTTTTCAAACCAGACGAACCCTTTGTATTCAGTGATTTTGACCTCATCAGGGAAGTTACGGTTATTTCCCTGTGGCGGTTCGAACAGATCAGCAGCTTCTTTGATTGCGATACTTCACTTCTTATGGAAAGGATCAAAAAGGAATTCATCAATAAAACAGCACGGATCCATGGCTTCAAAGAATGCGAAAATCCCCGATGTGTTATGGCTGAAACCAAAACGATCGGGGATCTTGATAATAAAACTGATGCTTTCTGCAAATTCTGCAGGGATATAAACTAACTATTCATCCATTCGTTGGAAAGATATCTTTCTCCTGAATCTGCGCAAATTACAACTATAAGCTTTCCTGCATTTTCTTCCTGTTTTGCCGCTTCAAGAGCTGCATAAACTGCCGCTGCCGCAGAAATTCCAACAAAGATACCCTCTTTTGTGGCAAGTCCTCTCAACAGACAAGCTGCTTCCTTTCCGGGCACTCTTTTGATTTCATCATATATTGCAGTATTAAGAATACCGGGGACAAAGCCTGCGCCTATTCCCTGAATAATATGAGGTCCCTTTGCTCCTCCTGATAAAACCGGAGATTCATCGGGTTCAACTGCAATCATCTTCAGCGAAGGCTTCTTTGCCTTCAGGACTTCACCGATTCCTGTAATTGTTCCACCGGTACCTATTCCTGAAACAACAATATCTACCTTGCCGTCAGTATCCCTCCAGATTTCAAGGGCGGTTGTTTCCCTGTGAATCTGGGGGTTGGCGCTGTTTTCAAACTGCTGGGGCATAAATGTGTGCGGGTTTTCTTCATGATACTTCTTTGCCGCTTCAATAGCGCCCGGCATTCCCTGGGGACCGGGGGTGAGAATCAGATTAACTCCGAATGCTTTAAGAATATTCCGTCTTTCTATACTGAAAGTTTCCGGCATAAATATGGTAAGGGGTATGCCCTTCGCAGCACACACAAAAGCCAGACCGATTCCGGTGTTTCCGCTGGTAGGCTCCACGACTTCCGTCCCTTCCTTAATTTTGCCTTCAAGTATAGCTGTTTCGATCATGTTGACTGCAATACGATCTTTTACTGAGGACATAGGATTGAATGATTCCAGTTTCAGAACCACATCAGCTTTACATCCGTCGTTCATTCTGTTTAGTTTTACAAGGGGAGTATTTCCGATTAATTTGGTAATATCTTCTGCTATTTTCAAGTTTTACACCTTCTTTGTTTCTTCTTCTGCTGCAGGTTTTTTAATTATTGACTTGCAGTGATGACACAATTCCTCGCCGGCTACGCATCCATCGCCCATGGCAGGACAGCTTTTCCCTGCTTCTTCATCTGCGCCGCTCTTTCTGCGCGCTTCCTGGGCAAGAACCTCTCCGGCGGCTAATGCGCCAAGTTCCTTCTTTATCAGTGCCTGTTTCAGGCTTGCCATATCATTTTCCAGTGAATCGATCTTATCCATAAGACACTCAACACACCTGGCAACAGGATCGGGAATATCTCCATGCTGCAGATCGATTTTATGTTCAGGTTCCTCCTTTTTAACGATCTTTGCAGGAATACCCACAACAGTGGCACCCGGGGGAACCGACTTTACTACTACCGAACAGGCTCCTACTTTAGCGCCTTTTCCAAGTGTGATAGCTCCCAGAACTTTTGCTCCTGTTCCAATTACAACATCATCCTCAAGGGTGGGATGTCTTTTTTTCTTCTCCAGTGAAGTGCCGCCGAGGACAACTTCCGAGTAGAGGAGAACATTGTTTCCAATCTCTGTTGTTTCACCGATTACAACTCCTGATCCATGATCAATAAAGAACCGTCTGCCTATGGTGGCGCCGGGATGAATCTCAATACCGGTAACAAATCTGCTGAAATGGGAAATCATGCGGGGGATCACCGGAATTCCGAGCCTCCACAAAAAGTTGGCAACCCTGTGCATCCATAATGCATGAAGCCCGGGGTAGCAAGTCAGTACTTCAATCACATTTTTTGCCGCCGGATCTCTTTCGAAGACCCCTTTGATGTCGTCTATGAACCCCATATAGACACATCTCCTTTCGGTTCTCTGCTGTATATAAACATAAATCTGAGTTTGATTTCAGTGTCTGGAAACTCCCTTTTTATATAACAAAAGGGGCTGTCCAAAAATTTGATTATCTGGACGGTCCCTTAATAAAACAAATTCTGTCCTTTATTTGTTCCTCTGTCAGGATTAGTCGTTGGAAGTAATATCCTCAATCAGCCATTTTTTGTTCTGAAGTTTAAGATTCAACACATCCACCGTTTTATCCTCGCTGCTCTTTCTTTCCTTGATATAGTCGGCTTTAAATATCGAGCGGGCTTCTACCTGAGCTGAATCGGCGCTTTTCTTCAGGATAGTGATTTTTCTTTCCTTAAAGGTAATAGCCAGCAAGCCTGCTCTTATCTTTTCGCAAAGTTCGTAAACATTGCCAAGGTTGCCTGCTTTTGATGAGTTTTTGCGGACAGCATCGGCTGCTTCATTTGTCATCAGGTTTATCAGCGCCACTTTGTCGCCTTTTTCAACACTGTCATAGAATGAATTAACTGTGCCTACAATTTCCTGATCCTGGCAAAAGCCTATGGAGATAGAAGCCATAACAAGCAGTATTGCAGCTGTCAGAATTCTCAGTCTCATTTTTCTTACCTCACTTATGTCTGATTTGAATATACGATTTTATTCCGTCTGATTATTACTGTCGCTTTTTTCCTTTGTCTTCTTCGAAAGAGTCTTCCTGATTTCAAGCATTTCGTCAACTGTATTTTTTTCTATCAGTTTTTCGATGTGTCGGACTCCTTCAAGTGCATCCCACAGCGCCAGCAAAATTGTCAGAAAAACAAGGCCCCCGATAATGGACCAGAATGCTAACTGCCGGTTCAGCAATTCCCTGTCGCCTACGACAGGAGGCCACATGCTGCTGAGGCCCCAGGCTACAAGAACTGCGATCGCTATTACTACAAAGGCTCCAAAAGTTCTGCGGAGAAAACGGGCTTTCAGGGTTGTCTTCTTAATACCCATTTTTTTGAGGCGCGGATAATTCAGAATCTCGACCCCTATGAGATAAACAGCTCCAATACAGAGCAGAATCGGGACGATGAATTTAAATAGTATCTGCATTGCCCTTTTTCCTCAGTTTATTTCTTCATCTACGGTCTGTCTGAACCACAGACTCCCGCTTGCAGTTTAAACAGTTACTTCTTCCGCTTCCGCTGCTTCGCCTATTTTTTTAAAGGATTCAATCATATTATGAGAATGGATGGTTTTTGCAAGTCTTGCTGCATTGGTTATTGCTCTGGCGTCTGCTCTGCCGTGGCTTTTTATGCATATTCCCTTGAGTCCTGCAAGAAGCGCACCGCCATGCTCCGAATGATCAAGTCTTTTCTTCACATTTCTGAAAATAGGTTTCAGGGTAAGAGTGGTTACTTTTGCAACAATACTCTTCTTTATCTCTTCCCTTAACACTGAATTTACAAAATCCGCTCCCGCTTCCATCGACTTGAGTATCATATTTCCGGTGAAACCGTCAGCAACACCCACATGAACTTTGCCTGACAGGAAGTCTCTCGGTTCGATATTGCCTGAAAAATAAAGAGATTTCTCATTTTCCATCAACTCGTATGTTTTCTGGTAAAAGCTGTTGCCTTTGCCTTTTTCAGAACCGATGTTTATCAAACCTACTGTGGGATTGTCGATTCCTTCGACGGCTTCCATATATATGCTGCCCATCTGTGCAAACTGAATAAGATATTCGCTTTTACACTCGGCATTTGCACCGGAATCAATAAGTATGCTGTGTCCTTTTTTGGTTGGGAAGAAAGTTGCCAATGCAGGTCTTTTTATGCCTTTGATTCTTCCTATTGTCAGGATGCTTGTCTCAAGCAGCGCACCGGTATTTCCCGCTGATAAAATAGCGTGGCATTTGCCGTCCCTGACCAGCTCGGCGGCGATTTTCATAGATGAGCGTTTCTTCTTTTTAAAAGCTTCTGAGGGCTTTTCTTCCATAGTGATAAACTCATCAGTATGTTCTATGGATATATTAGAAGGGAGATGTTTGGATACTGCAAGTATCTTTTCTCTGTCGCCTACCAATACAAAATGATCGGAAGAATAAATCTTTGCTGCGTCAATGGCGCCCTTTACAATTTCAGCAGGGGCGTAGTCTCCTCCCATCCCATCGATGGCTATATTCATTAATATCCTCCAGAATATGTCAGTCTTGTTTCAATCCTAATTGTAGAACCCGTTTGTCTTTCACTTCAAAATCGGGGTAATCATCTGATCTTTTGGGTAAAAATACCTGTCCGCCGGAATCGGTGCCTGAGGCAAATCTCGCCCTGTCTTTTGCCCATTCTCTCAGCTCGTTTATCTGATATGACATTGTTTCCGACAGTGGGAAAGTCTCCTGCAGCGCTCTTGCTATGTCGTTGGCATTAAACTCCCTCTCTCCGTCGGAAAAAGCGTCAAACATAGCCGATATAACTGCCTGTTCGATTTCCGCACCTGAAAAGCCTTCAGATTCCCTTGTAAGAAGATTTATATCAAATTTTGCCGGATTACGGTTTCTTTTGGAAAGGTGTATTTCGAAGATCTGTTTTCTTTCATCATCGCTGGGAAGATCCACAAAGAATATTTCATCAAAACGGCCCTTTCTCAAAAGTTCCGGGGGAAGCTGGGATATGTCGTTGGCTGTTGCAATTACAAAGACAGGTTTTGTCTTTTCCTGCATCCAGGAAAGCAGTGTGGCAAAGACCCTTGCTGTGGTTCCGCCGTCTGACATGCCGGAAGACTTAACCCCCGACAGGCTTTTTTCGATTTCATCAAGCCACAGGATACAGGGGCTTAGTGATTCCGCCATCATAATTGCCTTGCGGACATTGCTTTCCGATGAGCCTACTATGCCGCTGAAAACCCTGCCCATATCAAACCTGAGCAGAGGCAGATTCCACAGTGAAGAAACAACCTTGGCGCAAAGGGATTTACCGCATCCCTGAACGCCGAGAAGAAGAACTCCCTTTGGTTGGGGAAGTCCGTATTCCCGTGCTTTTTCGGTAAAAGCCGAGCTTCTTTTGTGAAGCCAGTCTTTCAGAAGGGATAGTCCGCCAATCTGTGAAAACTTCTCACTTGCCCGGTAATATTCAAGAATTTCCGTTTTTCTTATGATCTGCTCTTTTTCAGTGAGAATCACATCAATATCATCTTCGCTGAGCCTGTTGTTTTTAACCAGAGCTTTGGCAAAGGCGGATTCCGCTTCCTGTATGGTCAGCCCCAGGGCTGCCTTGATTATCTTTTCTTTGGCGGCGGGACTCAGAGCTACTGTAACACTGGGATTTTTTTTCACCGTGCTGATAAGCTCGTCCAGCCGTGATTCCAGTTCTTTGTATCCGGGCAGGGGGTAATCAAGGATGGTGATTATCTTCTCAAGTTCGGGGGGTATTTTCATTTCAGAACCAAGCAGAATCAGGGTGTTTCTGCTTTTTCTGATAACTTCCGCCACATCCTTGATTTTTCGTATAACAAGCGGTTCTTCGATAAAGTGGTGGTAATCTTTCAGCGTAAAAAGAACAGAAGGTTCTTTGCTTTTCATGATATGATCAAGAACAGCTACCGGGTGTTTAAGGGCTTCACTGAAATGCCCTCCGATCATCGGGCTTGATAATCCGTCTGTGGCGGTCCAGGTGTACATACCCTTGTTTCTCGACTGGGCAATCTTAACCAGGACTTCTTCCACTCTCTGTTCTTCCCAGGTAACTATATAGATAATGGGGTATCTTGCTCTTATTAATACTTCCAGTTCTTTTTGAATAAACTCGCTCATATAATCCTTCCCGATTAAACTTATGAGATTTTTAACGGAATATAGATGAATCCTGCTTCATCATAGTTAGTTTTTTAACTACGGGTATATTTAATGCCGGAATGCAGACTGCAGCAGTCAGGCAGCCTGCTCCCAGAGCCGTAAGCCATAGCCATGGTATCAGGGTAAATGCTCCTTCTCCGGGAATAAGAAAAAAACTGATAATCAGAAACTGAATCAGATTATGAATTGTTGAACCTATTATACTTAACCCGGTGATACCGAGTTTTCCCCCGTTGGTAGTCAGTGTAAACAGAAACCCCATTATGACGGTGCTTGCAAGTCCTCCTGAAAAGCTCAGGACAAATGGAATTCCCATAAATTTCCCGGTGATTAGCGAGGCAAGCACTGTTCTGATAATGGTAACCGCCACAGCTTCCTTCAACCCGAAAACAGCAATGACAATAATGGAAACAATATTTGCCATTCCCGGTCTGAAAGGCAGGGACGAAGGAAAAGCAAGATTCTCCACAGATTGCAGAACAATAGCTGCAGCTGTGAAAATTCCCAGCATTACCATTTTTGCCGCTTTTGTTTTTCGTATCTGCATATCGCTGTGAAAAGTCATATTGGATATTTCTTGTAAAACTAATGTTTTCCTTTGCTGCGGAAACACCGGTATGGTTTTTGTCTTCTTAAATATTTGCGGGGGTATAACCCATTGGGGTAAATAAATTAAACAATGGAGGGGATTATATGTTCTTTTTCAGAAAAACCGCAATATGTCTGGTTTTTGCATTTGTCCTTGTGTTTACCTGTTCTCAGGTGTTTGCACAGACAAAAGGACCGGGCAGAATACCTTTCGACTATCCTGTTGTAAAAACTACCGCAAAAACAGGAGACTTTGTGCTTTGTCCGCCAAGACTCTGGATAGATGATGCTTTCAAAAAGGGCGCGGACAAACAGACTTTTATATTTTATACCGCAAACATGGTTTCTCCCGGACCGGCTGAATCGAAAGTAAAAACACTCACCGGCACTGAGGAAATCATACCGAATTCGATGATTATTCCAATTAAAAAGGGCGAAACCGCCAAAGTCGGAGATATTCTCCTTTCGTGGTGGCAGTCCGGCTCAGGTATGCAGAGAGCTATTGTGGTGAAAGGCGGAACTCCGAAAGAACCCAAGGTGATGTATCTTGACCTCGATTATGAAAACCCGGCAGGTGTGGGAAAGAAAGTGGATACCCTTAAACCTGATTCGTTTCACAAAATCAAAACTCCCATGGAACCGGGAACTGCAGTTGCTTTCAAAAATAAGGGGAATTACGAACATGCCATATTGATAAACGAATCAGGGGGAAAGGTTCTTCTTATTGGTTTTGCCGGAATTATGAAAGTTGGAAAAAAATCGGACTGCGTGCCTCTTCCCATAAAACCTCCGGCTCTGAAAAAAGGCGCAAAAATTATGATTCCGGTTCTGGGCGGTTTTAAAGAAGCTGTCGTTCTGAAAGTTGATCCGGCAATCGGAAGAGTATTTGCAGAGTATCTCTTTGCATCAAAAAAGGAAAAAAATGCCGCTGCATTCGGCAACATAATTCTGAAACTCCCATAACCATAGCTTTGGTTTTGTAAGATTTTACCATGAGTGTTTTTGCATTACTGGTTGAACTCAAATGAAGTCTGCCTCCACAGAACCTGTAGAAAATCAGATTCCAAGGAGGCGGCTTTATTTTTTTGCTTCCCCCGATGTAAACAAATCTTTACAATTTTGCTACTAAAGGCTTACTTGACAAAAGCAGGTGCCCGCGTGATAATTAAATGAATATAACTATAGTATTCAGGAGTTCAGGCGCAGAAAAAGTTAATAAAGCAAATTGAAAGTTTCAAAAGGTTTGTTGCGCCTTGTGGAAAACTATAAACAAAATTCATTATTCCGGTTTAAATACAGTCTGCCTCAGGCAGTTCTGTGAGAAATAAAGGATTCATAAACGATCTATCAAGGAGGTCTCTAAATGTTTGGATTTAATCTCAACGCCATGGCCCTTGGTGCTTCCCAGGTCGGCGCGATGAAGGACTACTTCGATATCAATGTTATCCCTCAGTTCTACCAGCCAGCATCACTTCAGGGATTTGTATCTACCGATGCATCATCAAATGGAATGCTGGACCCTAATTCCATTGTCCCCGGCCTCGGATTTGGCGCAGACAATCTTCCGCAGCCTCCGTCAAATGAAGATACAATGAATATTATGCAGCAGTATTTCAATCTGCAGGGACAGCAGCAGTCCTACATGAACAATTTTACTACTGATATGAATTCCCGCAAGGAGCAGGTTTTCGAAACAAACCACTATGAATTCAGTGCAGATGGAAAACCGGTTCTTGATGAAACCAGCGGCAAGCCGAAGCTTTATGAAGGTGCGGAAAACTATGTCCAGAAATTCCAGAGAGCAAACTGGGAAATGAGTGTTCAGAAAGAACTTGAAACAAAACATCAGGGCGAATTCAGCGCTTTCGAATCCACTGCCCAGGAAACTCTTGCAGGCCTTCAGAACCAGAATTCATCTGTTTTTGATCTCGAAGCCCTCAACAACAGAAACAGCACTATCGAAGGGCTGCAGAAACAGGAAACTGATCTCGCCCTTATGCAGAAACAGGAATATATGGAAGCAATCTGCGGTCATCTGCCCGATCCCCAGAATCCCGGACAGACTATGAGCACAGCCATTACAAGCGGATTCAACGAATACAACACAATGGTTGAACAGGGACAGCAGAATATTGCAAACAGCACCACAGGTCAGAGCTATCAGAATTATTTTGCATCAGTTCAGAATTTCATTACAAACCAGCAGACCATCTGGCAGGCATACAACGGCCAGCAGTTTGACCCGGCTGCAATGAAGAACTTCGCAAAACTCAACCGTATGATCTAAAACCGGCTTTTCAGTGCCAGCCTTTCTTTGGGAAGGTAAGGCAATCCCGTCGGTTTGCAGAAAACGCAGACTTTACAAGCTTCTATCGGATACAAACGGTAGAAGCTTTTCTATTTGTTTTGTCATTTTTTAAAAAAAGCAGGTTTTTCCGGATTGCAATATGAAATTAATTTATCAATGCAATTTACAGACAAATAAAACTTCAAATATATTTAAGCAAGTATCGGAAAGTTGGTATAACCTTAATGCACGGAGAATTATCAGAGAAAGACAAAAAAGTCCTCAACGGCCTGCCTGTCATAATTTTGCAGGAACTTGCCGCAGGTATCAGCAAAGATGCTATTGCAGAGCGAATTGTAAAAGAATTCAGGTTTCCTGAAGAAATTATCCGGGAAATGATAGATGTTATAAAAGAAGAAAATGCGGAATATCTGGAGAAAGTAAGCCCGGACAATCCTGAGTTCCGGATAAAACAGAAACTATCCCTGAGTCATCGGAAAATAGGGTGGGGAATTGGTTGTATGGCTGCGGGAATATTTCTGGCTGTTTCCATCTGGCTTGAGGGGGCGGTCAATTCCGGCACAGGCATACTTGCCGGCGGTTCTTTCCTGTTAGGAGCTTTCTTTCTTGTTACCGGAATTAAGGATGGCATGATTTGTCGAAGCAATATAGTTAAGATATCGGGAGAATCGGATAACAGTCAGGTTTAAAAAAAGGAGCGTCTGAGGATTATGTTGATGAAATGCCTTAAATACAGGATAACTACTTCATTACTTATGCTGTGTCTGCTTTGTTTTGCTGCTCAGGTTTACGCCGGGGAATATAAGCCGGGTAGAAGCGGAAGTAGTGAACGCATTGCCCAGGCTTCACCTGAAATGCTGTATCTCGGATATATCAAAAAAGTCCGGGGGGTTATCAATGACTCATTTTATAAACCTGTAACCGAGCAAACCCTTGCGGGCGGAGCTTTCCGGGCAATGAAAAAAGTTCTTCCCGATGTGCAGATTCCAAAAAACGCAGGCTGGAATACATTTGATTCACTCTATATAAGCAACTGCTCCGGTGATCCCCGAAAAGCTGCAATGGTAGGGGAAGCTTCACTTGATGGAATGGTCGAAGCCCTTAATGATCCATATTCTGTGCTTCTTACACCATCAAAAAGAGCGATTCTCGAAGGCGGGGACGGCTCAGGCATAGGTGTTGAAATGGGCGCCAGAAAAGGTAAAATAGTGGTTATTGCCCCTATTGCAGGCTCTCCCGCAGAAAAAGCAGGATTGAAAAGCGGCGATCAGATTGTTGCTATCAGGGGTAAATCTGTCAGAAATTATACACTTTACAACGCTTCCATGCTGATTACGGGAAAAAGAGGAGAATCCATCGATATAACAGTGGAAAGAAACGGAAAGCCGATAACGGTCCGCCCGGTATTTCAACCCCTGAAGATAGAACCCGTAAAATATATGATGCTTTCCGGCAATGTGGGATATATAAGAATAGGCATTTTTACCGGTAAGATATTCAGCGAAGTTCAGTATGCAATAAACTATATGAAAAAGAACAATGCAGCGGGCTTAATACTTGATGTAAGAAACAACCCCGGCGGTGATTTCGATGAAGCTCTGAAAATCGCAGCCCGTTTTGTCCCTTCAGGCACGCTGGTGTGGGTTGTGGGAAAAGACGGCACTCCCAAAGCCAAATCATCAGGCAGCAATGAAACATTTCCCGCTCCTGTGGTTATCCTCATCAATGAAGGCTCTGCTTCAGCCTCAGAGGTTATGACCGCTGCTATCGGTGGAAACGGAAAAGCAGTAGTTATGGGTAGAAGATCCTTCGGCAAAGGCGTCGTTCAGACTGTTTACAAACTGACCGGGGGAGCAATGCTCAATCTTACCACCGATAAATATCTCACACCCGGAAAACATGATATACACGAAATAGGCATAACTCCACAGATTATACTGGAAAGTACTTCTCAAAACCCTGACCCTGTAAAGGATAAATTCGTTATGGAAGCCTGGAAGTATGTTAAAGCGGGAAAAGACAAGGCAGGCAGTTTCTGATTTAATAGAGGCTCATGTTGCTGAATCAGTAATAATAACTCTGATTTTCCGTACAAAAAAATAAAAGGCTTCCGCCTTTCCTGACCTAACCGGGATGATAGGTATGATTGATAATAGCTATGATTCCCCCGGTAGAATGTATAATAGCTTATTGCGTTGCATAATTCTATATCCATATGAACTATCCTTCATAACTGTGAAGCTAATTCGGATCTAATCCGAAATCTAATCGGATGCTTAATAATCTGTATAACTGAAACAATACCTTTTGCTAAATATTTCACAATCACCAATACTGGAAAAACGGAATATTTTTCTGCTCAAATGTGTTGAAAATCTATGTTTTTTAAAGGATTTTAGGCGTTTTTATCTAATTAAATCAGGTTTCCATGAAAAGGTAACTTTTCTTATGGTATTAGTGTTGCAGCAAAGGAGCGGCTTATGATCGAAAGAGCAATCATAATCGTGCTTGACAGCGTCGGCGCCGGGGAAATGCCCGATGCAGCAGAATATGGCGATGTCGGCAGCGATACTCTGGGAAATATCGCCCGTAAGATGGGCGGCTTGAAAATGCCCAACCTGGCAAAACTGGGTCTGGGAAATATACACGACATTCAGGGAGTTCCTCCGGTTGAAGAACCCACCGGACTTTTCTGTAAAATGTCGGAAGCTTCAAAAGGCAAGGATACAACCATAGGGCACTGGGAAATTGCAGGGCTGATTACCACCAATCCCTTCCCCACATATCCCGACGGATTCCCTGAAGAGGTTATCAAAGCTTTTGAAGAAGCTATCGGAACAAAGACTCTCGGAAATTATCCCGCTTCAGGAACAGTGATCATAGATGATCTGGGCGAAGAACACATGAAAACCGGTTATCCCATCGTCTATACATCTGCAGATTCTGTTTTTCAGATTGCAGCTCACGAAGAGATAATACCTATACCCCGCCTTTATGAAATCTGCGAAATTGCCAGAAAACTCCTCAAAGGCGAACATATGGTCAGCCGCGTAATTGCCCGTCCCTTCATCGGACAGCCCGGCAGCTTCAGCAGAACCGGCAACAGGCACGATTACGCAGTTACCCCTCCGGAGAAAACAGTTCTCAATCACCTTCAGGATGCCGGTTATCCGGTTATCGGAGTCGGCAAAATCAGGGATATTTTCAACGGATACGGCGTTACCGACAACCACAAGATGAAAGACAATATCAACGGCCTCGAGGTAACCGAAGAACTTCTGAAACAGGATACAAAGGGCTTGATATTTACCAATCTTGTTGATTTCGATATGAAATTTGGCCACAGAAACGATGTAAAAGGATATGCAGACGCCCTCGAAGCTATGGATGTCTTTATGCCCCGTATTTTTGAGGCTATGAAACCCACTGATGTTCTCTTTATCACTGCTGATCATGGATGCGATCCCACAACACCATCCACTGATCACTCAAGAGAATATGTGCCCCTTCTTGTCTGGTCAAAAACCTTAAAGGGCGGTGCTCTCGAAACCAGACAGACATTTGCTGATATTGCAGCCACAATTGATGATATATTTGGTCTCGGTAAAGTTAAAGCTGGAACAAGCTTTAAAGACAGATTGTAATTTTCAGGATGATTACCTGTTATTTTTATCGCTGGAAAGGAGACGTCTATGAAAGAACTCAGACGTATGATGAATGAAGCCGCTGAGGCTATCAATAAGAAATCCAATGGCTTTAAGCCTGAAATAGGCCTGATTCTCGGATCGGGTCTGGGAAATCTTGCCAATGAACTCGAAGATGCCATCGAAATCCCCTATACAGACATTCCCAATATGAAAGTTTCTACAGTACAGGGGCACGCAGGCTCTCTTTTCCTTGGAAAACTTTCCGGTAAAAATGTAATGGTCTTCAAAGGCAGAATCCACTATTACGAAGGACACTCCATGAAGGAAATAACCTTCCTTGTAAGGATTATGCAGGCTCTCGGAGTGAAAGCAATGGTGGTTACAAACGCATCAGGCGGACTCAGGGCAGACCTGCGCCCCGGCGATCTGCTTATTATGGACGATCATATCAATCTTATGGGAGATAACCCCCTTATAGGAATAAATGATCCCGAACTGGGACCACGCTTCCCCGATATGTCAAACACCTATGACAGGGAGCTCAGAACTGTTGTAGCAAAAGCTTGCGAAGCTCTTGGTATTGTGCCGAAATTCGGCAGCTATTGCGCAGTGACAGGCCCCAACTATGAAACCTTCGCAGAAGTCAACTACATCAGAAATATCGGAGCAGATGTAGTCGGTATGTCAACAGTGCCCGAAGTTCTGGTTGCCGTTCATGCCGGAATCAGGGTTATTGGCATTTCCTGCGTAACTGATGTTATCCATGCCGCTGGTGTGGAAGTTACACATGATGAAGTTCTCAAAGTCGCTGATGAAGCAGGACCCAAACTTGCCAAAATCGTCAGGGAAACACTCAAACAGATTCAGTTGTAATTTTTTAAAAACAAGTGGAGGCATTTATGATTCCTTATGACGTGATCCTCAAAAAAAGAAATGGGGATAGTCTCTCAAAGGAAGAAATCGAATTCTTCATCAACGGTTTTGTGCAGGGCAGCATACCTGATTATCAGATGGCAGCCATGCTTATGGCTATCTATTTTAAAGGCATGAATGATGAGGAAACCGCTCACCTTACCATGTGCAAGGTTCATACCGGTGATATTGTGAACCTTTCCGAAATACCCGGTGTTAAAGTTGATAAACACAGCACAGGCGGAGTAGGGGACACCACAACTCTGGTTCTCGCACCGCTGGTTGCCGCTGCAGGAATTCCTGTGGCAAAAATGTCGGGGAGAGGCCTTGGACATACAGGCGGAACCCTTGATAAACTGGAATCAATTCCGGGAGTGAAAGTGGATTTTTCCCGTGAAGAATTCATCAATCAGGTTAAGAAGATCGGTGTGGCTGTAATTGGCCAGACCGGCAATCTGGTTCCTGCTGATAAAAAGATGTATGCACTCAGGGATGTTACCGCTACTGTGGACAGCATTCCCCTTATTGCAGCATCAATTATGAGCAAAAAGATTGCAGCCGGAACCGATGCCATACTTCTGGATGTAAAAGTGGGAAGCGGCGCATTCATACCGGATCCCGTTGAAGCAAGAAAACTTGCCAAGCTAATGGTAGATATAGGTTCAAGAGTAAACAGAAAAGTTACTGCAATGCTTACTGATATGGATCAGCCCCTTGGCTCCCACATCGGCAATACTCTTGAGGTAAAGGAAGCCATAGAGATTCTCCGCGGTGAACATGCAGGAACTCCACTGTTTGAGGTGAGCCTTACTCTGGGAGGATATCTTGCATACATGGGCGGCGCTTCGGCAAATCCCACCGATGGAAGAAAACTTATGGAAAAACTCATCTCTGACGGCAGCGGCCTGAAGAAGTTCGCACAGCTTATCGAAGCTCAGGGCGGCAACCCGAAGGTTACGGAAGATGTGAAACTTATGCCCCAGGCTAAACATGAAGTTGAAATCCTTTCGAAAAAATCAGGATTTGTAAACTCATTTAAAACCGCCAGCATCGGCATGGCCGCTTTGATTCTCGGAGCAGGAAGACTTACAAAGGATGATCCCATTGATCCTTCGGTAGGGCTTATCATCAAAAAGAGAATCGGCGATCAGGTTGAACGGGGTGAGCCTATTGCCACTATTTACGGTAATGATGAAGAAAAAATGAAACAGGCTACGGAACGCTTCCTTGAGGCTATAGCTATTAACGGCGAAAAGCCCAATGTGCCTCCGCTTATTCTGGATACAATTACTCAGGATAAACTTACTATGAGATTATAAGGAGTTACCTGATGAATAAAAATCAGGGGCAGCTTGTCAGGGGTATCACCCTGACAACTGCCATTGCGCTCGTGTCGGGTTCAGTTATAGGATCCGGCATTTTTATATCACCATCGCTGATGGCAGGGTATATTCAGAGTCCGGGGATTATCATGCTGCTGTTCATTATCGGCGGCTTATTTACACTCTTTGGAGCACTGAGTTACGGGGAACTTGCGGCAGCTATGCCGAGAGCCGGCGGGCAGTATGTCTTTCTGAGGGAGGCATTCTCCCCCCTGATCGGTTTTATCTACGGCTGGAGTCTGTTTCTCGTAATTCAGACCGGCACCATTGCTGCAGTGGCTATTGCTTTTGCCAAATATCTGGGTGTGCTTATACCCTCTATCTCAGAAAAAGCAATACTACTCTCTGTGCCTGTCGGTAATGGAGCTTTTACCTTAAATGCCGCTCAGGTGGTGGGGGCTGTGTCTATTCTCATCCTCACAATCATTAACTGCAACGGTATAAAACTCGGCTCCCTTGTTCAGAATGTATTTACCTTTCTGAAAATTCTTGCCATTGTTATCCTTGTGGCAGCAGCTTTTGTTCTTTCCAAAGGTTCAACCGCCAATTTTCAGCCCCTTACAACTCCGGTAATCCCGGAAACAATCAAACTTGGGCTTTTCGCAGCTCTGGCTGTGGCTATGTCAAAGGCTCTCTTTGCTTATGAAGCCTGGCATACGGTTACTTTTACCGCAGAAGAAATCGAAAACCCAAAAAAGAACCTTCCCCTTGCCCTGTTGTGGGGAACTCTTATAATTACAGCGGTTTATACAGCAGCAACAGCCGCTTATTTTTATCTGATTCCCGTAAAGGATGCCGCACTTGTTGCCGACAACCGTATCGCCGCAGCAGCAGCAAAGATTGTCTTTGGCGAAGGCGGCCTGATTTTCATAGCTCTTGCGATTATGATTTCAACATTTGGATGCAACAACGGTCTGATTTTCAGCGGTGCAAGAGTCTATTATGCAATGGCGAGAGACGGCCTTTTCTTTAAAAGCCTTGGGAAACTCTGCCATGTCCATAATACTCCCAATAACGCCCTTGTATGGCAGGGTATTATGGCAGCTCTTCTGACCCTTTCCGGTACTTACAGCAGTCTGCTTACATATACCACTTTTGCTTCTGTTTTGTTTAATATACTCACTGTTGTGGGTCTGTTTATTTTAAGACGCAAAATGCCTGAACTGGAAAGACCCTATAAAGTTTGGGGATACCCTGTGGTTCCCGCTCTGTTCATTATTATCGGTTCAGCTTTTCTCTTCTTTGTGGTTCAGGGTGATCCGGTTAATTCTCTTGTAGGTCTTGGTATAGTTCTTCTCGGACTTCCCCTGTATTTCATCTTTGGAAAAGGCATGAAAAAAGAAGACGGGGCTGAAACGGATGAAGCATATCAAGCCTCGGTGTAAAGGCAGGTTCAAATGATTATTTCAGAAAAACGATCCCTTCAGCGAATTCTCACATCTGTGGAAGGTTATGAAAATATCTTCATTATCGGATGCGGCGATTGTGCAACTACTTGCTGCACGGGCGGAGAACCTGAAGTGGAGAATCTTCGTCAGCAGCTTGAAAAATGGGGCAAAAAGGTAGTCGGCGCCATTGTTTTCAACACACCTTGCCATGTTCAGAAAACCAGAAGGGAACTTCAGCAGGCAAAGCCTGAGCTTGATCAGGCTGATGCCGTAATTGTGCTTGCCTGCGGTGCCGGTGTGCAGTCAGTTTCCGAACTGATGAAAAAAAAGGTGGTAGTGCCGGGGCTGAATTCCCTTTTTCTCGGTAATATCAAAAGACAGGGCTGGTTTGATGAAAGGTGCTCGATGTGCGGAGACTGCGTCCTTGATAAGACTTTTGGAATATGTCCCATAACCCGCTGCGCCAAAAGCCTTCCTAACGGACCCTGTGGAGGGAGCAGAAACGGCAAATGCGAAGTCAACGGCGATCGTGACTGCGCATGGGCATTGATATTCGAAAGGGGCGAGCTTCTTGGCAAAACAGGCGAACTTGACGAATACCAGCCTATGAAGGATTTTGAAATAACCATAAAACCCGGAAGTGTGGATATCAGAAAAGAAAGTCAGGATGAAAGATCCATCAGGGTTGAACACTATAGGGATCAAAAACTGGCTATTCAGAAAAAATTTCATGCCCTTGCAAAAAGCAGAGAGCATTCCCCTGAACCCGGACAAACCGGAGCGCCGGTTTCAAAACTTCAGGAAGCCCTCGAATCCGGAAAAAATGCCGCCACTTGTGAGATTATTCCCCCAAAGGGTGTCAATACTGCTGAAGTCCTCGAACACGGCGAATTCCTCCGGGACTGCATTACAGCTTTTTCCATCAACGAGAACCCCGGTTCTGTGATGAGAACAAGTTCGCTTTCAATCAGCGCACTGTATGCAGCCAAAGGGCTTGAACCGATTATGCATCTGACCACCCGTGAAAGAAACAGGCTTGCCCTCCAGAGTGATCTTATGGGCGCATGGGTTCTCGGCGTCAGAAATGCTCTTATTATGACCGGTGATCATCAGTCCGTAGGCGATCACAAAGAGGCAAAACCGGTTTATGATCTGGATTCGGTCCAGTTAATCAAGCTTGTTTCCGAATTGAGAAAAGGTAAGGATTATAACGGTAATCCCCTTGACGGCTCCCCGGATTTCTTTACCGGCGCCGTTGTTAACCCCGCAAGCGATATGCCCCGGATGCAAATTCTCAAGATGAAGAAGAAAATTCAGGCAGGGGCAAAATATTTCATTACCCAGGGAATTTTCGACCCTGATTTTCTCGCCGGATTCCTTGATGAAATTGCTTCAGAAGGTATCAATACATTTATTATTGCCGGAATAATACTTCTGAAATCGGAAAAAATGGCAAGATTTATGCAGAAGAACATCCCGGGAATCATCATTCCTGAAAAACTCATCGAACGAATCGAAAAATATTCAGACAAACGATCAGCCTGTACGGAAATAACAAGAGAGCTGGTGGAAGCCTGCCGTAAACTGGTTCCGGGAATTCACCTTATGCCCATAGGCTGGTATGATTTGGTACCGGAGATTTTAAAATAATGGCAGTAAAAAACACAACAAAATACTATCAGGATAATCAGGACATTCTTCCTTCCTTCGAAAACGCAGCACTTAAATATGCCGGTGATTCCGTAATGAGTAAATGGATCAAATCCGAGGAAGCAAGGCTTTCTGCTATGTTTTCCACAGAATGCGAGCTTCATAAAAAAGGTATAAAACTTGTGGCAGGCGTTGACGAAGTGGGAAGAGGACCTATGGCGGGTCCTGTAGTTGCCTGCGCAGCAGTCTTCAGCAAATTCTGTTTTCTCCCCGGACTCAACGATTCGAAAAAACTGAGTGAAACCGAGAGAGAATTTATCAGCAGCGCAATCAGGAAAAATGCCCTTTCCTATGCTCTTGGAATTGTTGATTCTGAAGAAATCGACAGGTATAATATTCACAACGCCTCTCTTCTTGCCATGGAACGAGCTGTGGAAGGTCTTTCGGTAAAACCCGGGTTTTTGCTGGTTGACGGCAAGTTCCGGGTGGATACACTACCCATAGAGCAGCTTGCCTGCATTGGAGGCGATGCAGCTGTCTATTCCATTTCAGCCGCTTCCATCGTGGCAAAAGTCCACAGAGACAACATGATGAAGGAGCTGGATAAAACATATCCCGGCTACGGGCTTGCAGAACATAAGGGATATTGCACCGCCGATCATATGAAAGCTCTGGAAAAACTTGGAGTAACCGCTATTCACAGGAAAAGTTATAAACCTGTGAGAGATATGCTGGCAAAGGGAAAAAATCATTTCGAACAAATTCAGGTAAATCTGGATTGACCGGTGTTTCCTGTCAGAAACCGAAAGCAGGACAATGGTTGTTCGTTCAGACCGGTATCAAATAAAAATGGAAAAAATATGAAGGATCCTTCATTTAAGGGAAAAGATACGAGAAAATCAATAGGCAGCGCAGGCGAGAAGATGGCGGCGCGCTTTCTTGAGGAAAAGGGCCTGAAAATACTTGAACATAATTTCAGAGTGAGAGAAGGCGAAATAGATCTTATCTGCCTCGATGATGAAACTATTGTTTTTACCGAGGTTAAAACAAGAAGAAACACAACTTGCGGTTATCCTGTGGAAGCTATTGATGTCAAAAAGCAGGAAAAACTCCGTTGTGTTGCTGAAATATATCTGGCAAAAAATGGATGGATGGACAGGGATGTAAGATACGATACTTTCACGCTGAGATTTGACGGTGAAAAGGGAAAATGGCTATATCACTGGCAAAAGCAGGCATTTTAAAAAGAGGTTGTAATGCTATCGAGGGGTGACCTCCTTAAAGGACAGTATAAAATTGTTGATGTCGTTGGCAAAGGCGGCCAGGGATGTGTTTACCGCGCAAATGATTTGAAAAAGGGATATTTCGAAAGATCAGAGGTTGCCATAAAAGAGATGCGGCGCGGCAGCGATTTGATGACCGATATGATAAACATCGATTTCTTCCGGCAGGAAGTTCAGATTCTCGCAAAGCTGAGGCATCCGTATCTGCCCCGTATTTTTGATGTTTTTTCAGAATCAGGCAATTTTTACATAGTTGAAGAATTTATTGATGGTCAGACAATGGAGGTCTTTCTGAGAAAGGAAGGCAGACTCCCTGCACTCAAGGCAGTGGATTTGGCTCTTCGTATTGCGGACATACTCGACTTTTTACACCAGCAGGATCCGCCGATTTATTACAGGGATCTGAAACCTGCAAACCTGCTGATGCAGCCGGGCCGTCTTTATCTTGTTGACTTTTCGGGATGCTATATTCCTCTTATGGGTTTTGGAGAAGGTGTGGCGATCAGAACCAGAGGATACTGCCCCCCTGAAGCTTACACAACTTCCACCGCCGATGCCTCTTTTGATGTTTATACTCTGGGAATGCTGATGTATCAGATGCTCACCGGCGACAATGTTTCCAATTTCACCGGAACACCCCCTGCGCTGAATCCCGGAAAAGAAGGCATAATGCCCGAAGTGGCGGCTATTGTCAATAAAGCTATCAAAAAGAATAAAATGGCAAGATACCACACAATCTGGGAAATGAAGCTTGAACTTGAAAAAGTGGAAAAATTACTGAGAAGTATGGGACCGCAGCCTGTCAGTAAAGAAGGACTCGTCCTGCCTCCTCCCAAAACTCCATTCAAATTCGCGCTCAGGGGAATGCTAAGCAAAGCTTTATATCCTGTTATGGATGTGCTTGTATTTCTAATGATACCTCTGATGATTGTAAGACCTGTTTATGCGAAATTTTTACCTTTTGCCCGGGGCGACGGAGCTGCGCCGTTTTTCCTTTATCTTGTGGCGTTTCTTATCTTTCTCATTCATATTCCGCTGCGTCACTGGCTCGACTGGTTTGAGCTGTGCGGAAGATACTTCCGTTATTTGCATTTCCCCATACGCAATTATCTTGATGTCAGGCCCATCAGATGGCTTACTATACTTGAAATTATCATGATTTTGTATATCTATCTGAAACTGGTAACTCTGTAACTAATGAAAAAACCTTCGTTGTTTGAACTATTCACCCTTTTTCTGAAGATGGGCACAGTTGCTTTTGGAGGGGGACCTGCAATAATCTCAGTTATGCAGCAGGAAGTAGTGGAAAAGCGAAAGTGGATGGAAACCGACGAATACCTTCGTGGAATAGGCATTTCCTTTCTTCCGCCGGGTGCAATAATTACTAACCTTGCTTATTTTGTCGGATATTCACTCAGGGGCTTTGCCGGAGGCGTAACTGCAATGCTGGCGATGCTGATCCCTTCATTTCTTATGATGATTGTCCTTGGTATTCTTGCTGTAAAATACTCTGCGGTCAGTATGAAGCCGGGAATTGTCCGGGGAATCGCACCAGCTGTAATGGGCGTTATTGTGGCTCTTGTAGTGAGAATGTCCACAGAACAGATGAAGGCAAAATGGGGATATCTGATTATTCCCGTAGTCTTTGCCCTTATTTATTTTTTTAAAGTGAATCCGGTTTTTATGATACTCGGAGCACTTATCATCGCCATAATCTGCAGATGTCTGATGAAAGAAGGCGGCGGCGATGCTTCTTGAACTTTTCATTACTTTCACATATCTGGGATTCAGCTCTTTTGGGGGGGGATTTGTTCTTCTGTCCCTTATCGAAAGCCAGATTGTATCAAAACTTCACTGGATTAATCACGAACAGTTTGTTATGGCTGTTGCAGCCGGTCAGATGTCGCCGGGTCCTGTTGCCATTGCCGGCAGTTTCACAGGCTTTCTTGTTGGATACAACCATTACCACACCATTCCGATGGCTATTCTGTGTGCATTTCTTGCCTGGATTGGCACAAGTATATCGACACCAGTCTGTATGACAATCCTGATTAAAGTTTACAATAAAATAAATGATGCAGCTCTGGCAGACAGAATAAGCCTTTATGTTACTCCTGTGGTAATTGGGATAATACTTTATCTCGGTGTGAAAATGGGTGCTGAATCAATAACTGTCTGGCAGCAGATTTTAATAGCATTTATCGCTTTTATTTTAACATGGACAAAAAAACTTGATATAGCTGTAACAATAATATCCGCCGGTGTTATCGGTTATTTTCTTCTTTAACAGTTTTAAAAAAAGCACTTTTCATCCATAGATACAATATAAAATCTGCTATAATTAATGAAAATGAGAACTGGAAAAGAACTCCTTTCTGAAAACAAATAATGCCGGCTGAAAGCAGGCTCTGCAAACGGCAGTAATAGTTAAGCTTAATAAACTATGCAACCTTTATTCTGATTTATCAGTAATAGATTTAGAGTTTATACCGAATTAACTTCAGAGTTGTTCTTGAGAATTGAAATGGATGCTGTTGTAAAAAATATAAAAACCGATGATATGGGTGAAAAAGTTCATTCATCCTTAAACAATCCTAAAGGTATTGACAGAAAAGCTGTAAGAAAAACAATAATTTCACTGGCAATTCCTTCTATTATTGAATTTGTTCTTGTTACCGCTATCGGAATTATTGATTTGATGTTTATCGGTAAACTGGGCGCTGTTTCGACAGCTGCAGCCGGTCTTGCATGGCAGATAATATGGTTTCTCAATATTTTCTTTTCAGGTATCAATACGGGAACCGCAGCCCTTGTAGCCCGCTATGTTGGTGCAAGGGAAAGAGATAAAGCTGAACTTGCAGGAGGACAGTCTTTACTCCTTTCACTTTTCTTTTCCGCTGTTACAACGGGAATTATTATTTACTTTTCAGAAAAAATATTCACTCTTCTTGGTGCAGACAGGGAAGTGACCCTGCTTGGAGCCCGATATCTGAAGATTCTCGCTTCTACATTTGTTCTGCAGTGTATGATGATTTGTTGTTATCAGATAATGAAAAGCGCAGGGGATACAAAAACCCCGATGATTGTTACGGGCATAATGGTTTTGATAAATTCAGTACTTGCCTGGGCGATGATATTCGGCAAACTTGGCTTTCCTGCACATGGAGTTCTTGGCTCTGCTGAAGCGTCGGCTCTTGTAATGGGTTTTGAAGCTTTACTTGTTTTTTATCTGATGTTTTCAGGAAAACTAAGGATAAAAATACTTCCTCAGCAGTTTACGGCGTTTAACTGGGATATAGTAAAGAAAATTCTTGGTATCGGAGCGCCATCATCCCTTGAGCATATGTTCTACTCTTCGTCTGCGGCAGTAGTCATCTGGATTATTGCCAAAGCGGGAACGGAACAGATTGCAGCCCATAATGTGCTTTTACGTGCGGAAAGCCTTTCTTTTATGCCCGGTATAGGCTTTAGTATAGCAGCAGGCATAGCGGTGGGGCAGGCTCTTGGTGAAAAGAATATGGAAAAAGCCCGGATAGCAGCATGGGAATCCATGAAAATGGGAATTATGCTTATGGGCACTATGGGAGCACTGTTTTTCCTTTTTCCCCGCTGGTTCATCGGGCTTTTCAGCAATGATCCCCAGGTTCTGGCTATTGGGGCGGGTGCTCTCCTCGTTGTGGGCATAATTCAGCCTGTTCAGGCTACAATGTTTGTTCTATCAGGCGCTCTCAAAGGTGCAGGAGATACAAAAACATCAATGATAATTGCCTTCTGCGGTCTGTGGTTTATCCGCGCTCCTTTTGCATATCTCTTCGGAACCATGCTTGGTTTGGGGGTAATCGGCGTATGGGGCGGGGGAATGTGCATGGATATCGCTTTCAGGGCATACTTATATTATAAAAGGTTCTTAGGCGATAAATGGGTGAAAATAAAAGTCTGATTAAAACTCAGAATCACTTTTCTTTTTGGCAAAGAAAAGAATTCCACCTGCCAGCAATACGAGTATGACGGCAGCACTTACGGCAATAAGGGTCGAACTGTCTTTCTGAACAGGTGCTGCAGGAGCCTGAGGAGTCGTGGGAAGGGCTGATTCTCCTTCAGTGGGTGAAGGTGATGGAACTGCAATTTTTACAGGATTCATATCTTCCGGTACCGGCTCCATGGATGGTGCAGGTTGAGCTGCTTTGGTAGGGTAAGCATTGGGCAATGGGGTGTAAACCGGAGAATATCCTCCGGGCGCAACAGGACCTCCAGTGGGTCTTACTCCCGGATCTCCTGAAAATGCATAACATAAACCGGCAAGAAGGCAAAAGAGAACCAGAGCTGAAAGAATAGTCCTGCAGTTCTTCATACAGATCCCCCTTAAAAATCTCTTTCTTTAATTTCCTTGTGTTTGTTCATTGCTACATAACCAAGTCCGCCTCCGACCACCAGAATGGCGAGAACAAGGAAAGCTACGAGAAACATGAGTGAATTGCTTTTGGGTGCAGGCTGATCAACCGGTGCTTCCGGTGCTGCAGGAGCTGCATTTCCGGAAGGAGCCTGAACCGGAGGAGCGCCCGGCATAATACCGGTATTTGAACCTGTATCTGTCTGAGCAGACTGTCCACCGGGTGCAGGTGCAGGAGTGCTGGCAACATAATCCTTATACACTTTGGGTGGTTGATAAATAATGGTCTTTTCAACCACTCTCGCTTTTTCAATACTGCCTTTTGGTGCTGCAGCAGCAGCCATGACCATCTGTGCTGTAACTCCGAAACATATTGCCGCTATAAGAAGGATAATTATAGTTTTCTTCATTTTTTTCACTCCCTTAGAATTTTTGCAGAATTGAATATACCGGAAGGAATACTGCGAACAGTACGAATGTAACAATACCGCCCATGATGAAAATCATAATAGGTTCAACCATTGAAATAAGCGTATCAAGGGCCGCTTCAACTTCCGAATCGTAAAAATTTGCAAGTTTTGTAAGGGTTTCCGGCAGGTTACCGGTTTCTTCCCCAACTGCCACCATCTGGGTAACCATAGGCGGAAATACTTTATATGCTTTCAGCGGCTGTGAAAGACGCATACCGCTTTTAAGGCTCATCTTAACTTCGTCGATAATGTCACTGATGATTTCGTTTCCGGATACCTTTCCAACCACATCAAGGGCGTGGATCATAGGTACGCCGCTGCCGACCAGGGTTCCCATCGTTCTGCAGAATCTTGAAATGGCAACATTTCTGTTGACCTTTCCGATAATGGGGAATTCAATAAGGAGCCTGTCAACCTGCCTTTTTCCGAGAGGTGTGCTGAAATACTGACGGAAAAGAAATATCGCAACTATCACAATTATAATAAACAGAGAAATCACAATCGGATCTTTAAGAGCTGTTGTAACCCACATCAGAATCTGGGTGGGCCAGGGAAGCTGGATGTCAAGACCTTCGAGTAGTCCCATAAATGATGGAAAAATGTAAGTTACCAGAATAAAAGTCAGAGCTACTGCAGTCATAAAAATAAAACTGGGGTAAACCATAGCGGTCTGAACTTTTTTCTTCAGTGCATATTCACGTTCAAGCAGAATTGCAAGTCGGTCCAGAATGTCGCCGAGGGCACCGGCCATTTCTCCTGCGCGCACCAGTGCGATATAAACCGGTGAGAATACATTAGTGTGCTTTTGCATAGCACGGGTGAGTGAAGCTCCGTTCTTAACATCATCATGTATCTGAACAATAACATCGCTCAGCTTTTTGTTGAGACTTTGCTGCGCAAGTCCCTCAAGCCCTCTTACAATAGGAAGGCCCGCATTGAATATAGTCGCAAACTGCCTTGTAAAAATTGCAAGAGCGTATAAGCCTACTGTCTGGTATTTATAGTAAAGATCTTTTAAAGTGGAAACGTAGTCTTTTTTCTCTTTTATGTTTGTGACCGTGTACTGAACATTTCTCAGCTCGGCGATAACTGCCTCTACATTGGCAGCCTGCATTTTCCCCTGTACTACTCTTCCTCTGGTATCGAGCGCCTCGTAGTGGAATACTGGCATGGATTCTCTGCCTCCCGCATCGGCGTAGATTGTTTTAACCCGTTCAGGTTTATTTTACCCGAAATATTATTCCCTATACCCTTTTAGATTCCTCTAATTAATAATAACAGATCATTTTATTTCCTTCAAATTCATGTAGGAGTTTGAACCGCAGATGAACAATATTCCTTCGATAAAATAAATAAACAGAGAACCGGAGGGAAAAAAAATGCCGTTAAGCCAGGAAGAAGCCGGAAGACTCGGTGAGTTTCTGTCCACTGTAAAAAGAATGAAGGAATCAGCTCTGATTTTCTCTTCACCAGCTGGAAAAAGTTCCGTAATGAAAGAAATCAAAAGCTGTTTTCCGGATGTAAAACATACTGCAATAGATCAGAATATCCCTGAAAAGGAAGACATAGACAAAGCGATAATTTCAAGTCTTAAAGAAGGAACTCTCCTTGTAGTCTCTCTTTATAAAAACACTAACCCCGCTGTTTTAAGAAGGCTTGAACAGATTATGGAAGACGGTCATATCCCTGTTCAGGTTTCAAACGAGTGGAGAAAAGTGGAACCTGTTGATACATGGAAAACAATCATCTGGATCAACCGCGATGATTACAGGGAAGACGAATTCCCTCTCCGCAGACTATTTGTTAACAAAATAGTTCTGGAATAAATCAGGCTTTTTTTCTACATTAAATAAGAGAACGAGAATATGAGTAATAATTGCAGAAATAGTAATATCAGATTTCGCTCTGTTTCAGGTTTTGTCAAAATCGGACCCGGAGCAAGAATCACCCTTATTGTATGCGGGTTGTTTATTGCAGCCTGTATTTACTGGGGAGTTACAACTTTCAATACACTCCAGAAACCGCTTCTGGATATGGGAGACGGCGAGGGGAAATACAAAGGACTTATTGCCACCGCCGGCTACAGGGACTTATTTATGAAAGACGTACTTGTGTTCGACCTGAAAAAAGTCCCCCTTGATCTGGATTCCACGGCGCCTTATGAATATTTTCTGCAGTATATTGTTGCTCTCGAAAATCAGGGCATAGTTTTTTCAAAGGTGGAAATCCGTTATAAAGGCAAAACAAAATATGTCCTTGACGGAGATGCTGTTCACAACCTCGCAGCTTTAAGCATCACTCTCAAGCCTCTGGAAATTGCGCTGCTGTTTCCCCCCATGCTTAAAAAGGCTGATGGGAAACAAGCTTTTACTATTCCTTATGGTGATGAACAGTGGGTGGAACAGAAAAAAATCAACAATTTCAAAACTTTTCTTGAAGACTGGTATCTAAAGGATCTGGGCACTGAAATCAGCAAAAAGGGTAAACCGAAGGAAGTAAAAACAACTGATAAGCCCGGGAAATCAACAGAATCGAAGACGCCGGATGCCGCTCCCTCAGCAGCTCCTGCACCTTCCTCCGCTCCTGTTATCGAGGATATTACGGAAATTCCCGATGAAACACCGGGCAAACTGCCGTTAAACGGAAGCCCCGCTCCTGAGGAAAAATCTCCTTCAAAGGAAGTATCTCCTGTGGAGCCGGATACTTTATAGGTTAGTGAAAATGAAAAAAACTGGTCTGTTGTTATATATCACATTGGTCATTCTCCTTTCCGCCTGCGGCTGCGGAGGGAACAAACCGGGGCAGGGAAGCGCGCCTTCCCCCCAGCTTGTTGTCGAATTTCCGCATCTGGATACTTCCTATGCTGCTTTGGCTTTTTTCCCTGATGGGACGAAAATAGCTACGGGAACAAGGGATAATCTTGTAAGAATCTGGAGTATTCCCGAAAAAAAGGAGCTCAAAAGCTTCAAGGGCCACAAGAATGTCGTCCTTGCCGTTGCAGTTTCCCCTGATTCGAAAACAGTAGCTTCAGGCTCCACCGACAAAGATGTCCGTCTTTGGAATTCGGATACGGGAGAATGCCTTGCCGTATTCTCAGGCTCTCTGTTCGATGTTTTTTCTCTCGCTTTTTCACCGGATAAAAACGAACTTGCATCAGGTGCAGGTGATGATTTTGTCAGAATCTGGAATCTCGATACGAAGAAGCAGAAAAGAATTCTCCGGGGCCATGTTTATTGCGTTCATGCCGTTGCTTATTCCAAAGCCGGCTCATATATTGCTTCAGCCTGTTATGCCGATACCATAAGGCTCTGGGATGCGAAAACTTATAAGCTTATCAGGGTTCTTCTCGAACACAAGGATGCAGTCTGGAACATGGATTTTTCCGACGACGAAGCTTACCTTGCCACTGGGCAGGAAAATGGTAAAATAAGTATATACGATCTCAAAACCCTGAAGATAGCGGCAAGCCTGACCAACAACACGGGACAGGTTCAGGTAGTGAGATTCACTCCGGATTCCGGAAAACTTTTCTCAATTTCCGAAGATGGCTATGTAGCCCTCTGGGATGTGAAAAACCAGAAGCTGATCAACAGATTTGACGCCGGATGCGGCAAGCTGGGAGCAATGGATCTTTCTTCCGACGGAAAACTTCTCGCCACTGGTTCCATAAATGGCTATCTCAAAGTATGGAATGTGGAAAAATTATGGAAATAATGGGAACTTTATCGTGATGAAAAAAGCAGCAGAATATACAAAAATCCATCTTATGATGGTTTTTGTTTTAATATCGGTATTAATTTGCACCCTTCAGGGATGCAGGCCCTATACGGATGAAAACCTGAAACGTCCGCCTTCTTCCCCCGGAGCCGCTGCTTCATCAACACCGGACACCACAGAGGATTTCCAGAAAACAACCCTTGATATGGGTGAAAAATTCTATGAACGCTCATACGACAATGTTCTTGAGGGACACATGAGAGCTGTTCTCACTGTGGATTTCACAAAAGACGGCAAAAAAGCTGTTACCGCATCCGATGATATGACCGTCAGACTCTGGGATGTTGCCTCCGGAGAGGAAACCGCCCGCATGACGGGACACAGAGCCAGTGTTTCATGTGCCGTTTTTTCACCTGATAACAAAACCATAGCTTCTTCATCCATGGATGGAACAATTATGCTGTGGAATGCATTAACACACAAAAGAACACACATTCTCTATCCCTGGGATAAGGATAAACATATAGAAGTCAACTCAATCTGCTATTCAAAAGATGGCAGAACCATTATTGCAGCCGGAAACACCCCTGACATTGTGGAAATCTCAGTCCCTGACGGTAAAGTAGTCAACAGGTATCTGGGGCACAAAGCTGCAGTGGTTTCCATCAAATTATCCTATGATAAAAACTCAATTATTTCCGCATCGGATGATAAAACAGTTATCCTGTGGAAATCGCCATCAGATAAAAAGGTGTTCAATGCAGCACCTGATAAACCCAGCTCGGCTGATCTTTCACCCGATGGAACAATCCTCGCTGCAGGAACTCAGGATAAGGATATAATCCTCTGGAATGCAAAAACAGGCAAACAGGAATCCAAAATCACAGGACATCTCCATGGCGTCGAATCTGTGGTATTTTCACCTGACGGAAAATATCTGGTTTCCGCATCCCTCGACAGAACCGTAAGAGTCTGGAATGTAAAAACACTGAAATGCGAAGGCATATTCCTCTGGCATATTTTTGACGCCCGCTATGTGAAGTTTCTCCCCGGCGGGAAATTCCTTGCATCCACATCCAACGATCTATGCGTTAAATTATGGGATTTCAGAAAAGAGCTGAAAACAGCTCCCAAAGAGCTTCCAAAGGGGTTTGTAACGAGTTTTCCCGGAAAACATAATCTTGCTGAATCCATAGAAATGCCTGATGGCGCAGCCACCTATGCGGTTTTTTCAACCGACGGCAAATATGTGGCGGCGGGAAATGACATAGATAGTGTGTATATCCGCGATATTCAGGCTAAAAAATGGATCAAAACCCTGAAAGGCCATCAGGGTGAAATAACTTACCTTGCCTGTTTCCCCGACGGAAAAAGACTAATTTCCACTGCCCGGGACGGCACTGCGAGAATATGGAGCATTCCTGAGGGAAAGGAAATCTCAGTTCTCAGAGGTCACAAAGGTGATGTGCTTTGTGTTGCCGTATCAAAAGACGGCAAATATATCCTCACCGGAGGCGCCGATGCTACCATAAAACTCTGGGATGCAGCGGATTACAAGCTTCTCAAAACATTCCTCAGACACAATTCACCTGTTACATCAGTGGCATTTTCGCCTGATAATAAAGATTTTGCATCTGCAGGGCACAATGATTTTATTTTCTTCTGGAACATAGAAAAAGATCAGCCTCAGGGAGAAATCGTCCAGTATAAAACCTTCGGAATGGATCTGGATTATTCCCCTGACGGAACAAAACTCGCAAGCGGTGCAGGCTCCTGTGTCATTGAAATCTACAATGTGGAAACAAGAAAACGGGATAAAAAGATACTGTCCTACAAATGGCGGGTAACAAGCGTAAGATATTCCCCTGACGGAAAACTCCTCGCCTCAGGCTCCCATGATAAAAATGTCAACCTCTGGGACACCCAGACCGGATTTTACCATGATGTTTTATCAGGGCATACCAGCGAAGTTCTCTCGGTATGTTTCTCAAAAGACGGAAAAAGAATAGTCTCCGCCTCCGACGACGGAACAATAAAGATATGGGACATCCTCCCCACAACCCCGTAAAATCATTTGTTTTTCGGGGAAGGTCTTTTTTTGGGGGGAACTTTTTTCAAAAAGTTTTCTCTGGGAACGGGGCGAATGGTTATGGTTCTTTTTTTGGGAAACCCGCTTTTTGAAAAAAGCTCGTTTCCCAAACCCTTCAGGCAAAAAACTTTCAGTGCATCATTTTTCCGCTCTCTTTGATTTTGTTTTCTGCATATCGATTTTCATTGCTTTTCTTTACTCATACTTTTTTGAAATCTGCTTCGCAGTTTTCAAAAAGGTTGGCAAACGGGGGAAGAATCCCCCAAACCCCCTCGGCGCTGAAATGGGCGTAAATTCCCCGAATCGCAGGCGCTGCCTGCTCCTGGGTTATATTTCAATGATTTGGAAAAAAACACTCAAACCCCAAGCCGAATACTCCTGTTTTTCAAGGAGGGAGGTTCGGAGGGAAACTCGCTTTTCCAAAAAAGCGTGGTTCACTCTGACGGTCCCTAAATCCCACGGTCCCTGGTCGGTCCCCCGATTCAAAAGTTTTGGGAAGGAGGTCCGGAGGAAACTTTTTCCAAAAAGTTTTATCTGGGAGCTGGGCGAATGGTTACGAATCTTTTTTTGGGAAACCCGCTTTTTGAAAAAAGCTCGTTTCCCAAACCCTTCCGGTAAAAAACTTTCGGTGCATCATTTTTCTGCTCTCTTTAATTTTGCTTTCTGTATATCGATTTTCATTGCTTTTCTTTACTCATACTTTTTTGAAATCTGCTACGTAGTTTTCAAAAAGGTTGGCAAACGGGGGAAGAATCCCCCAAACCCCCTCGGCGCTGAAATGGGCGTAAATTCCCCGAATCGCAGGCTCTGCCTGCTCCTGGGTTATATTTCAATGATTTGGAAAAACAGGAGTATTGGACTGTGGATTTGAGTGAATTTTGCTAATTCAGTGGCATTGCCCTGGAACCAACACCGGGTTTTAGCTTGTTGGCAAGCAGAATCGCATAACCACTTGCATAGACCATTTTTAATGGTTTCTCTTTTATAGAATTTTGCTCCTGAGCTGAAGCCATTAGTTTTGCCAGATTTGATTTTTTAACCTGAAAAATGCTCTTCGAAAAAGGTTTTACACAATCTACTAACCCATCTTTACCAAACCCCCTTAAAAATCCGGGGGTTTTTTTCTTTTTTGGGAATTTTTTTGTTGATTTTATTGGGATTGAGGGGTGTTGGGTGGGGTTTGTAGTGACCCATAGTGCTTGACAAGGGCGGGCGGGTGT
>JAJTBE010000051.1 GCA_021287065.1 Bacillota bacterium | reverse complement strand
TTGGGGAATTGTGGACCGACCGCAATGCCTGTGAATTAAGGCATTGATTTGTCTAATCGTTTACGAGGGGTGTGTCCGCTTGCACAGCTCCCAGAGAAAACTTTTTGAAAAAAGTTTCCTCCGGACCTCCATCCCAAAACTTTTGAATTGAGGGACCGACCGGGGGATTTGGACCGACGGGGGTGTGGGGACCGGGGACCGTGGGGTTTTGGGACCGTCAGAGGGAACTATGCTTTTTTGGAAAAGCGGGTTTCCCTCCGAACCTCTCTCCTTGAAAAACAGGAGTATTGGTATTGGAGTAGTTTTTGCTAATTCAATGGCATTGGGGTTGCCGGTGTTCTGTGAAAATTTATTATATGAAAATTATTATAGCAGATAAAATATGAGTTTTCAGCGTTTTTTGGTTTGAATTAAAAAAGCTGCCTGAATTATCAGACAGCTTTTCCGTTATGATTAATATCATCAGATATTGAATTTCGATCTGGGGTTGACGGCGTTTCCGTTGGGGTCTCTTACTTCGAAGTGGAGGTGTGGACCCGTGCTGTGTCCTGTGCTGCCTACTGCTCCGATAACTGAGCCTGCGCCTACATGCTGGCCCACTTTTACATTGCCGAACTGTGACATGTGAGCGTAGCGGGTTGTGGTTCCGTCGGGGTGTTTTACTTCAACCCAGTTGCCGTATCCGTCGGGATCGTTCGACATTTTGGTGATAACTCCGTCTGCTGCTGATTTGATGGGAGTTCCTGTGGGTGCTGCGAGGTCGATTCCTTTATGGGTGGTTCCCCATCTGGGTCCGAATTCGGAAGTTACCTTGTAATGGTCAAGGGGTTTTGATGTTGTGCCTGAATAAGGCTGAACTGCGCCGTTGATTGTTCCTGCATTGGGAAGCTGGGGATAACCCATACCGGAGAGTCCGCCGGGTACTCCCATAAAGTTTCTGCCTGCGCCTGTCATGGGGAATGTATTCATGGGGAAGCCCATCTGGTTCATGTTCATATTCATACCGGACATCTGCTGCTGCATCATCATCATCTGCATCATAGCCATCATCATCATCATCTGCTGCTGCATCATCATGTCAGCGCCGTTGAATCCGTATCCGCCCATCATGCCGCCCATTCCGGGATAGCATCCGCCGGGCATCATTCCCATTCCCATGCCCATCTGCATTCCGTAACCGGGCATTGCTCCCATCATACCTGTCATGGGCATTCCCATCTGGGGCATCATTGACATACCCATCTGCATCTGGCCCATATCCTGTGATGGTCCGTTAAATGCCTGATTGAATCCGCTGCCGAGCATTCCGCCTATGCCAAATCCTGCGAGTGCTCCGAAGGGTCCGCCGACTGTGAATCCGGCTACACCCATTCCCAAACCCATCAACATGGGGCTGCCGAGAACGCCTTTGGCAACACTGCCGATTCCTTCAAATAATCCGCCAAAAACAGAGCCGATTCCGCCAAAAATACCGCCGGCTACATCGCCGACTCCTCTGCCTATCTGGCCAATTGCTGAGCCTATGCCTCTAACGACGTCTCCCATATCGCAACCTCCGGTAATAATTTTTAATGATTTCCTATTTTATCACTTTCATGGTGTGGATTGTAAATAGTTTTGAGAAAAAAATCGGTAAATTATCATGGATTTTGTTGACAAATTTATGTGTAAAATATTATTTACATTGTCGGATAAGGTAATATGCCGGAGGAGAAAATAAAAAGACCCCGTTTTTTTACACGGGGTCGTGATAACAATTGTTTGTGGTTAAGCCCGTTTCTGGTAGTAAACGCCTGAGCCTGGGTTCTTTGCTCTTTCGCTGATGACCTGATGGCCGGGCCTGTCGTTGTTTGAACCGATTGTGGCTGTTCCGCCTGCCTGTGAAACCAGTTCCGTATGGCCTCTGCTGTTGCCGATCCAGACATCGCCGGGTTTTGCCTGATCTGCGGGAACCTGCACATATCCCTGTTTAAGGAGGGACTGTTCGAGTTCTTCCACATTTACATGGTGTCCCTGAAGTCTGCCTGTTGATTCGAGGGCTGAACTTACGAAGTCGGCACAGTTGTTGGTCTGTCCGCCTGCAGCGGTGAAGTTGGGCATCTGGCCCTTAATGCGCCATGATTCCTGACCTTCGAACTGACGGGCGAGGTTGACGGCTGACTGTCCTGAGCCGGGGTTAGCCTGTGTACCGTTGCTGTAAAGCTGGCTGAGCTGGTTGCCATAGCTGGGCATTCCGCCGGGGACTCCCATAAAGTTGCTGATTCCGCCGGTCATGGGGAACATTCCTGAGGGGAATCCGCCCATCTGGCCAACTCCCATATTCATTCCCATTCCCATGTTCATACCCATGCCCATGTTCATTCCCATATTCATGCCGCCCATGGACTGCATCTGCTGCATCATCATCTGTTGCTGCATCATCATCATCATCATCTGCATCATCATCATCTGCTGCTGCATTGCCATTTCATTTCCGCCGTAGCCGCCCATTCCTGACATTCCGCCGTATCCGGGCATCATTCCCATTCCGGTTCCCATCTGCATTCCGTAACCGGGCATCATACCCATCATACCTGTCATCGGCATACCCATCTGGTTCATCATGCCCATGCCCATCTGAGCCTGGCCCATGTTTCCTGACGGTCCGTTAAAAGCCTGACTGAATCCGTTTCCGAGCATACTTCCGATTCCGAAGCCTGCTAACGCTCCAAAAGGTCCGCCCACAGTAAATCCTGCGACGCCAAGACCTATGCCCATAAGTGCTGGGCTTCCGAGAACGCCTTTAGCAATACTTCCCATTCCTTCGAATATTCCGCCTACTGCAGAGCCGATTCCACCGAAAATACCGCCGGCTACTTCGCCGACGCCTCTGCCTATCTGGCCTATTGCTGATCCTATTCCTCTAACGACGTCTCCCATATAAAAAACCTCCCGGTATCTTTTCTAACTTACCTGTTTTATCACTTTCATGTTACCCATAGTAAATAGTAAAATAGAGAAAATAAAAATTTCATGTGTATTTTTTTCGACAATTTTATTCAGACCTGAAAAATGCCGGAGGAACCGGAAAAATCCCGGAGAAAAAATACTCAGGAGGGGATTTTATGAAAAAAAGGACTGATTTTGTTTTTAGGATTTCACTGATTATGCTTTTGCTGGTTTTTTTTGTAGGAAACGGTGTTTTTGCAGGCGGGATGGATGAGCTTAATTACCAGCCTGTGAGGGTTACGGGAAATCTGGAAAAAAGGGATGGAAAGTTTTTTCTGGAGGACAAATTTGTGGTAAATCCCGGAGAACTTACCCCTGAGGCAGGGTATTCGGAAATTTTCGGAGCTGTGTTTCCCGGAGGGGAAGGCAAGCTGCCGGAGCTTTATATTCTAACTGTGAAAACCATTGAAAAATGCCCGTTTTCAGTGGCTAAATGGGAAAAACCGATCAAGCTGACCGGCAGGAGGCCTGAAGTGATTATGCAGCATCCTGTGGAGCCTTTGCTTGGAAAGATTGATTATTTTGAATCGAACCGGTGGCAGATTGTTGTATATTTTAAGCAGGAAAGCGAATATAAAAAATACCAGACGGTGAGATATCCGGGTGAAGTTACCATCAGCGGAGTTCTTCAGCCTGTGTTTGCCGGCTCGAAAAATCCGAAGGATATCGGGAAACTGAAGAAAAATTATCAGGGTTTCAGAATTGTTGATGCAAAAGTTGTGGAGATAAAGCAGCAGGTTAAATGATGTTCAGCAGGCTTAAGGAAAAAATTCCCCCTGGTGTAAGAAAAAAGGCGGTTAAAGTGCTGCTTGTTTCCGGTTGTCTGATTTTTTGCCTCTGTCTTTTCTTTTCCTTTGCCTACATATATGTGGGAAAGACCGGCGATAAATACAGGGTTGATCCTGATGATCCCCCTGAGGCACAGGTTGTTATTGTGCCCGGCGCTCTTGTTTATGGAAACGGGCTTGTCAGTGACGCTTTATACGACCGGGTTGCCGAAGGTGTTGAGCTTTATAAAAAGGGCAGGGTTAAAAAGATTCTTCTCACCGGCGACCATGGAACCAGAGGGTATGATGAAGTCAATGGTATGAAAAAGCTTACTTTGAAGCTTGGTGTGCCTGAGGAGGATATTTTTCTGGATCATGCCGGTTTCAATACTTATGAAAGCATGTATCGGGCGAAAGCGGTATTTAATGTGCAGAATGCCCTTGTGGTTACTCAGGATTTCCATCTGTCCCGTTCTGTTTATCTGGCGAGGAAAAGCGGGATTGAAGCCTGGGGGGTTGAAGCGAAGCCCCGGAGGTGGCAGAATCCTGATCTGGATTTTTACAATATAAGAGAGACATTCTCCCGGATTAAAGCTTTTATTTCCGCAGAGATAACGAAGCCAAAACCCACATTTCTCGGACCGGTGATACCTATCGAAGGTGACGGAAGGAAAAGCTGGGACTGATATTTTGCTGAAATGGGTTTGAAGTTGTGAAAAGCACTATTTTTACACAACCTATGAAAACAGATTTGGTACAATAAAAAAAGGCTCCTTTCGGGCAGCCTTTTTTTGAATATTTTTGGCAGCTATGCTGCGGGATGTTTCCTATTTTTTGTTCATTCTCTGTTCCACATATTCATACAAGCCTGGGTCTTTATCCTTCAGTTTGGTTCTCTGAACCGGATCACTGAATGCTTCGAATCCTTTGGCTACATATTCCTTTTCGTTGGTGAGGGCGTAGTCGTTCCACATGTTCTTACTGTCTGCTGCGGAGCGGTCTTTATAGCCATTGAAAAGACCTTTCAGCTTTTCATTGTTTTCCGATTCCCAGTTGACCTTTCCGCCCATTCCCAGTATTGACGGAGTATCTGCTTCCCTGAGATCGTCTGCGGCATGCGCTGCTTCGTGAACGCTGGTATCTCTGGTTATCATGTCTTTTCTGTAAACAATGGTCTTTGAGTCGGATTCATAATAACCGCCGGCTTCACCTTTGCCCTGAGCGTCTTTGGGCCATTCCTTCAGGTCGCCGGGATAGCCACCCGGAGGAGTCTTTTTGGGGTCAACCACTGCAAATTTCAGGCCTTTATCCCTGAGATCCTGAAGATAATCGGGTTTAAGTGGTGAAAGGGATTCTGTAACCTCTGCGAGCTGTTCATTACTGAGGGGGACTTTGCGGCCCTTTTCGTCGTATGTGAATGAGGCGCCTTTTACTATTTTTTCCCTCTGTGCTCTGTCCATATCGGGAAGAATGATATCGTCCTGTTTTTTGACTTTGCCGTCTGCATCCTTCGAATAGTAGGTTTCTCTTGCGGATCCGTCTTTTCTTGCTTCCGCATATTTACTGATGGAGCCGCCTTCCCAGTTTTCCTCGGTAACTTTATCTCCCTTGATATCAAAAACCTGTTTGGAACCGCTGTTGTTATTATATTCCATGCGGGTTCCGCGTTTTTCGGTTTTGCCTGTGTAATCGCCCTGAGAGAAAGATACTGTTACATTTCTTTCGTCCTTCTCATTGAACTCAGTCTGGCGGGAGTATTTTTCGCGGGTCTGGTTGTCCACGCCGGAGTATGAAGCTGTAAGGCGTCCTTTATCATCTTTTGTGATGGTGAGATCTTCGCCTGTTTCGGTTTTATGGGTTCCGGTGGAGTATTTTTTATAGTCTTTCAGAGCTTCATCACGGAATTCCATTATTTCCTTATAGTTGTTTTTGTAATCTTCCCTGACGGCGGTCGCTTCCTTTGAATCGGCGGATTTCGCCCTTACTGCTTCCCTGACGGTCTCTTTTTCGGAAGGCTGTGCTGAACCGACATCTTTAAGTTTGCCGTAAACTTTGTCGGATGCCTCGAGAGTTTTGCCTTTTTCAGTCATTTTCTGACCGGGTGCTTCCACCGGAGTCTGTGTGGTGACTGCTCCGGCAGTCTGGGGCTTCCCGGTGCTGCCTGTTGAAAGGGGAGAGTAAACATTACTTTGATTATTTATAGAAATGGAATCCATCTGCCGCCTCCGCATGATAATTCGATAAATAATATATCAGTAAAAAACTGAAAAAGTAAATAGTATAAAACTTTCATGCCTGTGTTATAATTAAAAATATATGGTGAAAAATGGGTAAAGTTTTTTTTAGAAATCCCTGGTATAAAAAGCTCCCTGTAAAGGAGAACAGATATGGGGAAGAATTTGTTTGAAAAAAATGATCCGGTTTTAAAATATTTACTGACTCTGATTTTTCTGTTTTTTTCAACGGGCAGCGGGACTCCGGTTATGGCCGGGCAGATCACCGGACATACCGGTAAAAAATCACAGTTGAACAAAATACTCGTTTTTTCCGGTAAAAGCATTAATGACAGCAATGATAAACCGGTTACAAAATTTGAAGTTTATTTACTGGAAAATTTCACTGGGAAGAGTTTTCTGACAGATTTTGATATGCCTTTCAGAAAGCTGTCAAAAAACACAATGATTCCACAGAGTTCAAAGTATAGCAACAAATGGTTTAATCTGATCGAAGCTGGACTTAATAATAAGTGGATTTTCTGTAATTATACCGATGGGCAGGGTTGGCAGATTTTCAGTATTCACTATGATAAAGTTAAAAACAGGATTTCCGCCGGTAAACCCGTTAAAGCAGAGGCTGATTTTGCAAATTGTTTTATATCAAAAACCGATGATTCCGGAGAATTTCTGATTACATCATCCGGTCAGTTTGCGGCAGTGGATGGCAAAGTTTATGACAGCCCTGAAAATGTCAGGATTTTATCTGATTTTCTGAGGCAGACAATTAGTCCGCGGGGTCCTGTGAGATTCTTCCATATCGATAACCGGGCTGTTGCCGGAATTGAACGAAGCGGTATTTTTGGCAGTATTCCGTTCAGGATTGATATTTATGAACGGGAAGAGCGTATTTCCTCATTTGCCCGGTTTCGTTTTATCTATTTGAACAAACCTGAGGATTTGCCTGATTTGAAGAAACCGAATATAGCTGAAAATAACGAAAAACTGTTTGCAGATATAGATAGCAGGGAGAACCTCGAAAGCCCTTCACGGATGGTTGTAAAATCCGGCAGATACAAAGGGAGTGTTACGGGCGGAATAACCGGTTTTTCCATGTTTATGGAGCCGGAATGGTACTGCCCGGCTGATGTTTCACCTGATGGACTTAAGCTGGCGTATTTCATCGGTGAAATTGACAGTCTTAAAGAGCGGGCAATATATTATGCCGGAGCGCTGCACTGGAAACCAATGTTCAGAAATGTTGAACTCCTTTATTATCTTGTTGTGTGGGATATGCGGACAAATACGGTAAAACCTATAATGAATTTGTATGATGCAGCTTTGTGGATTAATGTTACCCCAACATCCCTCCTGTGGAGTCCGGCGCCTGATTCAAAAATGATTTCATTGAATCTGAAGCAGAAAATTCTCATAATTAATGCCGAAACCGGCAAAATAATCAGAGAGCTGCTTAGAGGAGAAAAAACTGACATAATCCGCTGGTCTCCGGATGGGTCAAAGGTTGGTATGCTTACGGAAGAAGGAAAACTGTATGTATATGACTGCCTGAAAGATAAGTTGGTTATGGTAAACGATGACAAAGATTGTTTCAATTTCGTCTGGGTGAGGTAGCGGATGGATATTAGTGTTTTACAGAGAATAAGGGAAAATATCTTATAAACAGAAACTGCAATTTATCCTCGTTTAGGAGAGATCTGGTATATGGCAAAAGAAATGAGTTGCTGTATTGAGTTCGTCGGGGAGTGCATTTATGAAGAGATTTTTAAGGGAAAACAGAAAAATAATCATAGTGGTTTGTATTATCCTTATTTTTACCGTTGTATATTTTACCTCATGGATTAATAAAAACCGGGAAAGAGAAAAAGCAGTAATTGAAAACGGGAAACTGATTGTTTTAACAAGGTATACGGAATCCAATACGACCAGCAATCAAAGCACAGTACTTAATGCATATCTCATAGAAAACATTCATTCATCAGGTTTTTCCAAATCTTTTATTTCCAGATTTCAGATGCCCTTTACACAACCTCCCGGATGGTGCTGGGAAGGTGAAGGCCAGGGGTATAAATGGCATAACATCAATGAATTATACCGGAATAACTGGCAGTTTTTAAACTATGCAAAATATGGTTGCTGGACATTCAGGTTCTCATTTGATGAATCTGAAAAACAGCTGAAAACCGGCAAAGCCGAGGAAGTGAAATTTTCTAATCCGACGGATATTCTGAATATGCACTCCTGGAAGGGACAATATAATTTCTTTTTTAAATCGCATCATTGTTTGTATCCTTTAGCAAATGATTATCAATACGAATACAATCAGTTTCTTCACAGTTTTACTGATTATATCAGGAAAAG
>JAJTBE010000028.1 GCA_021287065.1 Bacillota bacterium | reverse complement strand
TGGCACTTAATCTACAGTTTGAGTTATTTTTCCATTCCGTAGATTGTGGAGAGCATGCGAGGCTATTTAACCGGTGGGAAAGGCGAGACGCCTGCGATCCGGCAGTGTTGGCGTTTTATTGCGGTTATGAGGTTTGCAGGTGATTAGTGTTTGTTTTCCAGCGAGATTATTGGCTCACTTACTATGGCACTGAATTAAAACCTGTTAAATGGAAAATAGAATTAAATCAATTAATTGGATTAATTGGATTAATCTTGCCTCAACGATATTAATATCCGTATGCCCAGCTCCCAGAGAAAACTTTTTTGAAAAAAGTTTCCTCCGGACCTCCATCCCAAAACTTTTGAATCGGGGGACCGACCAGGGGGATTTGGGAGACCGGGGGACATTGGGAACCGGACAGACCGGGGGAATTAGAGAACCGGGGGGATCAGGGACCGTCAGAGGGAACCACGCTTTTTTGGAAAAGCGAGGTTACCCTCCGAACCTCCCTCCTTGAAAAACAGGAATATTGGGATTGGAAATTTGAGTTGTTTTCACTAATACGATGACAATAACTCATAACCCAGGAGCAGGAAGCGCCTGCGATTCAGGGAATATGCGGTTTTTTCCTGCCAAGAGGGGGTGGGGGGATTCTTCCCCCCTTTGCTAACCTTTTGAAAACTGCCCAGCAGATTTCAAAAAGTATGAGAAAAGAAAAGCAATGGAACCTCGTTATGCACAAAGCAAAATTAAAGAGAGCAGAAAAATGATACACTGAAAGTTTTTGCCGGAAGGGTTTGAGAAACGAGCTTTTTTCAAAAAGCGGGGTTCCCTCCGAAAAAACATTGTGTCTCAGGCTCCGGAAACCGCCACATTATCAAAACTCAACAGTTTTACCTTTGCAGTCTGCAGGGGGTGTTATTTTCAGATAGTTGAACAGGGTGGGCATGATATCAATAATTCTGCAGGGTTTAAAGGTTTTAGCCTTTATTCCGGGTCCGCTGAAATAGAACATCGAATGCATATTTTTTCTTGACGGAATAAATATATGAGCGCCTATGGGTTCGCAGGGAGAGGCGTATTCGTCCTTCATCGCGGAAGAGAAATAATAACCGTAAAGCAGGTCGAGATATACATCGCCGCCTTTGGGTCCGCCAATACCCCAGCGGGTTTCATCCACAGAGGGATAGTAAAATCCTGTAACGATCGATTCCCCTGTTATGGGATCTCTGGCTTTGCTGAGCGCATCAACAGCCTGTTTTATAACTTCATCTTTTTGTTCCGGTGTAACTATGCCACCCTTATAATCAGTGGAATTAACCATCAGAAAAGCGCCGTTCTGCATTCCGTAGATGATTTTTGTTTTTGAAAGATCAATTTTTCCCTTATCATCTGTGGCAATAAGCCCGGCATTTTTGAGAATGGTGTTTGGGTAGAACATTTTATAACAGGAATCCATTCCATGATCGCTTGCAAGGGCAAAATATGTATTGTCGGAAGCTATGGAAAGAACATCTCCGAAGTAAGCATCTGCGAAGATAAATGACTGTTCGAGATAATGCCGCATCAATTTTCCTTTGGCAGGGTCGAAGCCTGTCTTTTCGTAGTCGGCATAACCGAACCACATATGAAGGGTTTCGTCGGGGTAGGGAGTGTATCCCACAATAAGATCCGGATTATATTTTGCGGCGCAGTATTTTGCCTTGGCGCCAAGCTGCCTGTTTACAAGTTCTGCGGTTTCGAGGTAAATTTTTTCTGCTGTGCCGTCGCCGCCCTGGGGTATGGTTTTTCCAAATTCACCTTTGGAATACATGCCTGAAGCACCGTTACCGCAGAATCCTCCGGTTTTTCTCACATATTCTTCATCAACGGGCTTGCCGTTTATAGTCTCAGCCATTATGCACGATTTTAAGATTTTGAATTTTTCACCCTTTTTATCCAGGCTTATCAGTGAAAAGTGAACTCCGGCATAGTCGTTTCCGAATTTTACAGGTATTACGCCGGAAAATCCTTTTACAGAAGGTTTCAGGGTTACTGTGTCTTTGTCCTTAAAATCAGCGGTGGTTCCTATTTTTATCTGTGAAAAGTCCTTTTTTCCATTTCTGGTTGTATCAAGAACAGCTATATAAAGATTGGTGTCGCCTGCTTTTATTTCGTCCGAAACCACATTCTCGCAGACAGGTATGTTTTTCCATACGGTTTTGGAATGCTGAACCTTATTCTGATCAATAATCTCAAAACCCGATTTGTGGCCTCCGAAACCATTTACAATAATCAGTGAACCTTCCGGTGCATCTTTCAGGTATTTTTCAACCGGAGCTGACTGAGCTGCGTTTATAAGAAGAGTTTTCATCCCCTGTCTTGATGAAGCCGTCCAGAGAGGTTCCGCAGTGAGGGATGAACTGATAAATCCGTTGGTAAGTTCAAGTATGGTATGATCTTTGCCCTTATTGACCTCGTTACAGGTTATGCCATGAACATCGCCATAACATCCGCAATAAAGGGAAGCATGCCCCGGTCCGGTTTTTGTGGGGAAATGAGCTGTTACATACTCCGCTTTTGCCGCTTTTTTACGAAAAGCAGCGAGATAAGGAAGTTTGCCTGCTGCCGCAAGGCTGTCTGTCAATTCCGCATTACAGGCGTCTTCGGTTATAAGAATCGCCTTTACAAAATGCTTCTTCTCCCCCTGTTTTTCTCCAGCCTGAACCGGAAGATATAAAAACAAAGCTGCCATCAGCAAAAGAGAAAAAACTGCACCAAATTTTCTGTTTTTCATATATGCCCCCTTAAAAATAACGAATATAACCGGTTTTCTGTAAACAGAACCAATATCCTTGTAAGCGGTGCTCCGCCCCATAAATACAAATGCCCTGAATATCATTAAAGCATCAGGGCATTAGGATCATCAAATTCACAGATTAAGAAAGGCGGGAGGGTGGAGCTAATGTCACTGAATTACTATAAATCCAATCAAATTCCCAAGCCCAATACACTTGTTTTTCAAGGAGGGATGTTCGGAGGGTAACTTCGCTTTTTCAAAAAAGCGTGGTTCCCTCTGACGGTCCCCAAACCCCACGGTCCCCCGTCGGTCCCCAATTTTAAAGTTTTGGGAAGGAGGTCCGGAGGAAACTTTTTTCAAAAAAGTTTTCTCCGGGAGCTGGGCGAACCGCTCCGATACTCGCGAACGATAAGACAAATCCATGCCTTAATTCAGTGGCATCGGGTTATCAGCCCCCAGCAACGGATATTACAATAGCTTCCTCTTATTGCAGACAAAGGCAAAACTATTTCAGCTTACAGGTTTGCCCTTACAGTCCGCCGGCGGTTTGATTTTCAGATACTTCATCAGAGTCGGTACAATATCAATAATCCTGCAAGGCTTATACACCTTCTTATCCACATCAGGACCACTTATATAAAACATCGAATGCATATTCCGCCTCGAAGGTATAAACACATGCACGCCCATAGGATCCGCATCTTTTGCATAATCAGGCTTTACCGCAGATGACAGATAATAACCTGTCTTAACATCAATATAAAGATCGCCGCCCCGTGGTCCGCCGATTCCCCAGAAAGATTCGTCGGTATCCGGATAATAAAACCCAGTGATAATCGACTCGTGTGTTTTCGGATCCCTCGCTCTGCTGAGCACATCCACAGCCTGCCTCACAACCTGAGCTTTTTCCGCCGGTGGGACAATTCCGTTTTTATAATCTGTGGTGTTAACCAGAAAAAATGCTCCATTCTGAAGACCATAAAGAATCTTTGTCCGGGAAGGATCAATCCTGCCGTTTTCATCTGTTGCAAGAAGCCCGGCTTTTTTGAGAATTGTGTTGGGATAGAACATTTTGTTGCACGAATCCATGGCATGGTCGCTGGCAACAACTATATATGTGTCTTTTGAAGCAAGTTCAAGAACCGAACCGAGGTATCTGTCGGCTGAAATAAATGACTGTTCGAGATAATGTTTCAGCTTTTCACCTTTGTCAGGATCAAAACCTGTCTTTTTATAATCAGCATATCCAAACCACCAATGGAGGGCTTCATCAGGATAAGGAGTGTATCCCACTACAAAATCCGGTTTGTATTTTTCCGTGCAATATTTCACCTTGGCGCTCAACTGCCTGTTTATAAGATCAACACTTTCGAGGTATAATTCCTCTGCAGTTCCATCGCCGCCCTGTGGGATGGTTTTACCAAAACTTCCGTCAAAATATGGTCCTGAAGAACCTTCCGCACAGAACCCACCGGTTTTTCTTATGTAGTCGATATCAGGAGATTTATCGTTTATTTCCTCCACATGGATGGATGATTTTACTATTCTGAATTCTTTTCCTGATTGATCAAGACTCAGCAGCATAAAATGAACTCCGGCATAATCTTTGCCAAACTTAACAGGCACAACTCCCGAATATCCCTTTTTACCCGCTTTGAGAGTAACTGCATCAATATTCCTGACATTTGCATCGGGACTGATGATGATTGATGAAAAATCCTTTTTCCCGTTTGGGGAATTATCTATGCGGGCAATATAAAGAGTGGTATCTCCAACCTGAAATCTGCCGGACATAACATATTCATGCTCAGGAAGGCTCTTCCGGACAATGTCCGCAGGCTGAATCTGTTTTTCAGTTATAACCTCAAAATCCGACTTTGCATCATTATATCCATTGACGATTATCAGAGACCCCGGAGGAACTGATTTCAGATAGGTCTTTGCAGGCGAGCACTGCATAGCGTCGACCAGAAGGGTTTTCATTCCCTGCTTTGCAGAAGCAACCCAGACCGGTTCAGCCATCATTACAGTGCTTGAATATCCGCTTTCAAGATCAAGTATGGTATGGTTTTTTCCCTTATTCACATCATTGCAGGTGATTCCATGCTTGTTCCCGTAACAGGCACAGTAAAGTGAAGCATGCCCCGGAGCCGTCTTGTTTGGAAAATGGGCTGTTACATACTCTGCTCTTGCAGCCTTTTTTCTGAATTCACACAAATAGGGGAGTTTACCCGATTCCGCAAGGCTGTCCGTTAACTCCGCATTACAGGCGTCCTCAGTGATAAGAATAGCCCTGATCTTATGCCCGCTCTGCTTTTCAGCGGCAAATAAAACTGAAGCTGAAAGGCATAAAAGAGAAACTATAACCAGAAGAACAAAACAAACGGTATATCTGACCCTTTTCATATTCCCTCCATCATATATATACTCAAGCCCGTATTCAGGTTTGAATGGTAATATCCTTTCAGGCAAAAACAACATTCCCGCAACACCCGGAACCGGAAAATCAAAGCAAAAATCATACCCGCAGGGACTTTTGTTTTCCGCCCAAAGTGGTATAATTATTGAAGCTTCCGGAACAATTAGAAAAGAGAACATTTATGTCTCAACTTATGGAACTGTATTCAAAGGTGGATCGGCATACCGCGGATCTGACCGGAAACAGGGTGGATTGCGGCGAATGCAATAAATGCTGCTGCTATCCCTACCTCTACATGAGGCTTCACAAACCCGAATTCGATCTGATTGACGATTACATCCGCCTGAATAAACTGCCTGTGAGAGTCCATTTTGAATCGGTTTCCGAAAAATCAGCAGATAAACGGGTCTTTTTCAGGGACTGGGTCTGTCCTCTTTACAGCAAATCAAAGGGAGGATGCTCCGTTTATCCCGTAAGACCATTCGCATGCCGCATATACGGCGCTTATAAAGGCGAAGGCTGCGAAATCGAAGGCTGTGCTTTTGAAAATTCCATCACTTTCAAAATTGCCGATGATATCCCGATTTGGAAGGACTATATGAATATCATCAGCAATTATGAAAACAGGGAAAGGGGATATATCTTTCCCGATTCCATGCTTTACGAAAAACCAGTGATAGAATTTCTTATGGAAAAAGAATACCCCTGGAGCTTTTCGTGTAACTATATAAAAGGATGGAAAATGGAAAAATTTTATCCGATGCCCGTGGACCAGCTTCCACAAGGATATCTGATGAAATTTGGACAGTTTTTCGAAAAAAAATGTTAAAGTTTTGTTACATGAAAAAAAAACCCTTTACACTTATTTATTTAAGTGTGATATACAACATGAGATATTGGGATATATGGAAGATCCATTGAAAATTTAACCGGGTGCTTGAGAAAGACCGGTTTTAAAGATTAATCAGTGCATTTAAAATTCAGGAGGTTTTGGACATGACAGGAATGGCTAATGCTGCGGCGATGATGCAACTTGCAAACGCAGATTACCAGCGTATGCAGAGCATGTATAGCGGATACGGTTTTGGCGCCAATATTAACTTCAGCTGCGGAAACCTTATGGGTGGTATGACAATGGGCAGCTTCACCCCGTTTATGGGTGGAATGATGATGGGCGGCGGATTCAACGGAATGGGAATGATGTCGATGATGATGCCTATGTTCCAGATGCCCGGAGCATTTGGCAACATGTACGGCAATATGGGAAATTTCTATCCCAACTATAACAATTATAACCCCTATGTGGGCTTGAACAATTATCAGAATGACCTTCCCTACTACGGCAACGCACTTCCTGGTCAGGGCAATTCACTCCCCGGACAGGGCAACGCACTCCCCGGACAGGGCAATGCACTCCCGGGCCACGGCAACGCTCTTCCCGGTCACGGCAACGCACTCCCGGGCCACGGCAACGCACTCCCGGGCCACGGCAACGCTCTTCCCGGTCACGGCAACGCTCTTCCCGGTCACGGCAACTCACTCCCGGGCCACGGCAACTCACTCCCGGGCCACGGCAATTCACTTCCCGGACAGGGCAATTCACTTCCCGGTCATGGCAATTCACTTCCCGGTCACGGCAACTCACTCCCGGGCCACGGCAACGCACTTCCGGGTCATGGCAACTCACTTCCCGGTCATGGCAATTCACTTCCGGGTCACGGCAACTCACTCCCGGGCCACGGCAACTCACTCCCGGGCCACGGCAACTCACTCCCGGGCCACGGCAATTCACTTCCGGGTCACGGCAACTCACTCCCGGGCCACGGTAATTCAGTCCCCGCTCACGGCAATGCGCTCCCGGGCCACGGCAATTCAGTCCCCGCTCACGGCAATGCGCTCCCGGGCCACGGTAATTCAGTCCCCGCACAGGGTAACGCAGTCCCCGGTCACGGTAATGCAGTCCCCGGTCACGGCAATGCAGTCCCCGGTCACGGTAATGCAGTCCCCGGTCACGGCAATGCAGTCCCCGGACAGGGCAATGCAGTCCCGGGTCATGGAAATGCAGTCCCCGGCCACGGCAATGCAGTCCCGGGTCATGGAAACGCAGTCCCCGGCCACGGCAATGCAGTCCCCGGTCACGGCAATGCAGTCCCCGGCCACGGCAATGCAGTCCCCGGACAGGGCAATGCAGTCCCCGGTCACGGCAATGCAGTCCCCGGACAGGGCAATGCAGTCCCCGGTCACGGTAATGCAGTCCCGGGTCACGGCAATGCAGTCCCCGGCCACGGTAATGCAGTCCCCGGACAGGGTAATGCAGTCCCGGGTCATGGCAATGCAGTCCCCGGCCACGGCAATGCAGTCCCCGGTCATGGCAATGCAGTCCCCGGTCACGGCAATGCAGTCCCAGGTCATGGAAATGCAGTCCCCGGCCACGGTAATGCAGTCCCCGGACATAGTAATGCGGTTCCGGGCCATGGCAATGCTGTCCCCCATAGCCCCAACAGACCTCCGGCGCAGCCTAATACTCCTCCGGAAAACCACGCCCCCAACACTCCGCCGGCACAGCCTCACACACCTCCGGCTCAGCCCAACACTCCTCCCGTCCAGTCACAGGGAACAGGGCTTGACACAGTTATTGAAGGCAAGCGCATAGGGGATATGACTCAGTCAAACGGTCTCGGAAGATATGACACCGTAGTAAAGGACAAATTCGGCAAAGACGCTTTTATCGTTGACATGAAGGGCCAGAACGGCAATGTTGATGGTAAGTTTGATAAAAATGACTATGTTGTTTACAAAGAGAACGGCGAAACCAAGATGAAAGCTGTCGGACAGAATGATATGTATGACATTCAGTACCGTCAGTCAATCGTCGATTCCGCAAAAACAATGGATAAACGCCTTAAAGATGGTTCAGTAGGCTTCAACGGCAGCATGGAAAATCAGAAATACAACACAGATTTCTGGCAGCAGACTGAAGTTGACGGCAAGAAACTCTGGAGAGTCAAAGACGGAGTTAATCCTGCCGATGCCGTTAATGATGTGTTCAAACAGCAGACCGGCAAAAAATACGACCTCGACTGTGCAGCTTCAGCCAATCTCGTCGCTATGAAAGCTAAACTCGACACTATCGGTGCTGATGACTTCAACAAACAGTATGACAAAATGCATATCCGCGGATGGACAACCTGGAATGCCGATCAGAACGGACAGGTTGGCTGGGATAACAACGGCGCTCTTTCAAATGTTAACGGTGACAGAAGTGGCAAAGGCAAAGCCAGCGACTTCAAAGTAGGCGATTTCGTTTACTTCACAAACCGCAGCGCAGCTGAAAACTCAGGACCGGCTCAGGGTGAAAATGCTTACTACATCGGAAACGATGAAAGAGGAAAACCGATGTATTTTGGCAACCCAATCGGCATAATTCACAACGACCACTGTGCCTTCGGCGATCTGTCAACCATAAGGGGAACAATGGATCCCGCAGTCCTCGCTCAGGAAGACCGCAGACCGCAGGCAGGATATTAATCAATATAACAACAGCTATCCAGCAGGGGCGAAAGCCCCTGTTTTATTTCGGAAATAAAAAACCCCAACCCCATACTCCTTCCTTGAAAAAAGGAGTATGGGGCTGGGAAAATGAATTTTTTTGTTAATTCAGTGGCATTTCCGCTCTGGCAGGAAAAGGAGATGATTATGCTTCACAGTATTTATATAATGGAAAAAATTGAAGTTATCGACTGCAATCGGCCATTTAATATTCAGAATAACAACTATAACAAAAAGAAAGGCAGCTCTGTTGTCGTACCCTGCAGAATTCTTCCACATGAGCTGTTTATCTATGAAAACTATGGTATGGTTGATATCAGGTACTCGGAAGACAACGGGCTGGCCATTATCAGCACCCTTACCGGTATATCTGTTTTTCTTAAAGTGCTGAAAAGTATAACTATCAGGGCGGGAGACGAGGAGATAATTGATTCGGAAGAAGTCACAATAGGGCAAAAGCAGATAAATGTTTTTTTCGAAACACTGGGCTTTATGGTCGGGTTGATTACAATGCCCAAAAGAGAGAAAACATATGAGAAATATATAAGTTTTCCAAAAGATGAAAAATATCCGCGGTT
>JAJTBE010000008.1 GCA_021287065.1 Bacillota bacterium | reverse complement strand
CCCCAATTCAAAAGTTTTGGGATGGAGGTCCGGAGGAAACTTTTTTCAAAAAGTTTTCTCCGGGAGCTGGGCAAACCGCTTCAAAACTCGTGATTGACAAGACCAATCCATGCCTTAATCCATGGGCATTGCCATCTGACTGTCCACCAAAAACCAATGTCACTGAATTAGCAAAATACGCTTAAAACCTCAACCTCCATACTCTTGTTTTTCAAGGAGGGAGGTTCGGAGGGCAACCTCGCTTTTCCAAAAAAGCGTGGTTCCCTCCGACGGTCCCAACTCCCCCCCCCCGGTCGGTCCCCATTCCCCATCGGTCCCAACTCCCCCGGTCGGTCCCCATTCCCTCCGTCCCCTCGCTTCCAAAAGCTCCCTCCGTTTCCCCTTTATCCTCACTTTCTATCCTGTCCCTCAATAACTTCTGTTTTAGCAGGTTTATCTCATGATATTTTGAATAATCCGTGTATGAGTAAACCGATTTATCTTTTTGAAGATCACTGTGAATCTTATGTGCACTGGCGTGAAGCCGGATTGAAGGGCCTTCAGGTTGTTCATGTTGATGCTCATCTTGATGTTGCCGAGGATGGGATGGACAATGAACTGCTTGAAGCTGTCAAAGCGTGCGGAACTGCTGCCGAATTAGATAAATACCGCCGCAACGATGATATTCTTTGGGGTGGGTTTCATCCTGGAAATTATCTTTATCCGGCGATTATGGATGGAACTGTTTCAAAGCTTATCTGGGTTATTCCCGACTGGCTTCCCTGCGGAAGGAGCCTTTATGACTGGGGCAGGGAAGAGGTTCAGTTATGGTTCGACATGAAGCTTTCTGATTACGGCAGTTTTGAAATGCATGAAAACAGACTTTGCGGCACATTATTCGGTATCAATTTTGAAATCTGTTTTCTGAAAGATTTGAAGGTTGATGGCGGCAACATTGCGTGGGATATAGACACCGATTATCTGATAGATGAAAAAGACATTCCCTTTATCGAACCGTCCGAACTGATTGAAATAATGAAGGAGAAGGCTCCCAATCCGGTTATCACTACTATTGCATTTTCAGTAAACGGCGGTTATCTGCCGCCTTCAAAAAAATATCTGGGCTGGATGATTAAATCATCATGTGAGGACAATTACAAAACAGAGTATTCACAATTTTATGAAAATATTACAAAAGCCTGTAAATATGCGGACAATGGGGATTATGAAAAAGCTGAGTCAACTCTTACGGGGTTCGAAAACCTTGAAGCTGAATACAGAGCTTGCGCATACCTCGAATTGTCCGAAATAAACAGACTGATGGGAAAACAGCATAAAACCGATTGTATGCAGGAAGAAGTGAGAAGAATCTGTCCGGAGTTGATAATTCCAGCCTATAACAGAGCCATGACCCATTACCGCAGGAAAGAATATGATAAAGCCCTTGATATGCTAAGCGCCCTGCCACAGGATAACGAAGTGGATTTTCTGCTTGGAAATTTCATCTCCGCCACCATTTTTATAAAACAGAACAAATTCAGTGAAGCTGAACCATACTGGACAAAAATAACAGGCTCCGTGTATTTCGGAAACTGGAGTCCGTCGGTAAAAGCTCATATATGCTACATTGCAGGATCCACTTTTCATAAAAGCGGTGAATATGACAAAGCTCTGGATATCCTTAACACCTCTGTTTCCCTTAACCCGGGCTATGCCAGAAGTTATCTTGTCAGAGGCCAGACATACCTTGCCCTTGGACAGCCTGAGAAGGCAGCTAAGGACTTCCGCCGTTTTATCAGATTCCGCCCCGATACTGTCGAATCCATGGAAGCCAGGCTTTTTCTCGCCGGTTCATACCGACTCCTCAAAAACACAGGACTGGAAAAAGCTATGGTGAGAGAAATAATAAAACTCGACACCACCGGGCTTTTCGAGATTCGAGCCAGACTTGGTAAGTTTTACACATGTTAACATTTTATTAACACTGCCTGCTTTGACTTTGATTATATGCCATGTTACTATTTCTATGAGTAAATACGATTGTATTTGTAATAATCGTAGTTAAATCACGGATATAGATTAATTTTAAATATGAATAGCACCCTGAGGTGAATAATATGACCATACCTTCAAATTTTTCAGTTGATCCGCTCAGAAATGCAGCGCAGATCGGCGCCCCTTCGCAGGCAAAAAGCGCTGAGAAGAAAGACGCACCGTCAGACCGCTCGGTTATTGATGAAAGTGATGTTTTTAATGCCGCAAGGGAAATGAAGGAAGAAGGCCTTGAAAATATCCGCAAGGGTATCGAACTTCGCTATCAGGGCGAACTTAAGGAAAATAAAGGCAAAAGCCAGGCTGCACAGGCAGAGCACCTTGCCAATGTTGCACAGGCAAAGATAGACGCCGGCGAAATTCTCACAGCCAGAGGCGAAGACAAACTCGCAGAAGGCGCTGATAAGGTTGAAACCGGCATAATCACAAAAATGTATGCTGCAGATACCACCGATGAAGGTATCGCCATAATCAGTGATGCCATGAAATGGGATGAAGCAGGAGCAAAACTCAAAGACAAAGGCGCCGCAATGTTCGAAGGCGGAGCAGGTTTAAGCGAAATCGGCTCAGGCATAAGCATGCAGGGCCTCGCCACCATCAATCAGGGCCTTGAGGAACAGAAACCCGCCGTTGCGGAAAAACGGGAAGGCGCAGAACAGATCGAAAAGGGAATTAAACTCGAAACAAAAGCCCAGAACAGGGAACAGTCCGGAATTGCCCAGGTTTCAGGCGGAACTGCTCAGGTAGAACAAGGAATGAACCTCAAACACGAAGGTTATCATAAAGTGTCCGCAGGTATGGAAAAAACCGCCGATGCAGATAAAAAATTCAGCGCCGCATTCGATATGAGAGTTCAGGCTCACGACCTCGAAGCCAACGCTGAAGTAAAAACGCAGAAAGCTGATTCACTCGCCGCTTCCGCTCAGCAGAGCACAGAAATAGCAGAATCCGAAGAAGCCAAATCAGAGGCAATTTACAAAAAGGCAGCGGAACTTGCTGAAAAAGCTGCTGAAATGCTTAAACACGCCCAGGATGAAAAAGCCCGGGGACAAAGATTCAACGATGCAGGCAATGCCTGGTACCAGTTTGGTTACAACCACTATATGAACAGCAATATGTATTTCTGCTGCCCCTTCAACTGGAGCGCGGGTATCGCCCTCAGAAATCAGGCTTCATCCGAGATGGCGCAGGGCGCTAAATATATGGATATGGCAAAACACATTGCCGCAGACGCTCAGAGGGAAGAGGAAGAAGCCCTCAGACTTCAGCAGGAAGCTGAACTCCTTAAAAGAGAAGCTGCAGGAATCAAAAGAGATGCCTGGGAACACCGCCAGATTGCAAGCACCAAGCAGAAAGCATCAGACGGACTCAGGGAAGAAGCTGAAGAAGAGAATTCAGAAGCAATGGGCCTTTATGAAGAAGCTTCATATCTCGAAACTTCAGGTATTCACTCAAAAACCGAAGGCGAAAAACTTCAGAAAGCCGGATTCAAATCCCTCAAACAGGGAACCAAACAGGCTTCCGAAGGAAGAAACAGACAGGAAACAGGTCTTCATAACCTCGAAGCAGGCCTGAAGAACGAAAAACACGCCGTCCATGATATTAAAGACGGTGTAAAACAGGCTCAGTCAGGCATCGAACTTGGCAGCGAAGCCCTCGAAACCCAGAAAGCCGGACTTGAACAGTTCAAGGCAGGCGAAGAAATAGATGCAGTCGGTTCGGAGTTTAAAGAAACCGGAGTATCCTTTATGGATACAGGATCCGTTCTTTCAGAGGCTGCCAGAGGCAAGGAAGAGCAGGGTCTCAACCTCGTTTATGAAGGAATTTCACAGGAAAAAGGCGGCAGAAGGCTTGAGCAGGAAGGGCTTAATCTGATGGCGGAAGCCCAGTCCCTTCTTGATGAAGGCGACAAGCTTACCGATGACGGTATTAGCAGCAAAGCCAAAGCTGAATCTATGATGAAACAGGCTCAGGACCTTATTTCCAGAGGCAGGGACGAACAGTCTGCCGGTATGGTGTTCAAAAATAAAGGTCTGGACTACATCAGAACAGCAAAGCAGATATAACTGACAGATCCAACAAAGCTGTCTGAGAAGTCTTTTACCGGTAAACTGAAGTTTCGGACGATATCCTGACTCCGGAATAACAGGATGTTTCCACCTGTGTTTTCTGCGGAAAATACTCTGTGTAAAGTGTAAATCGGAATGAATTGGTTTTTCAGACAGCTTTTTTATAGGGCGAAAAAGTAAAGGATTGGGAAGGGAAAGATAACATGCAGATCAGAGTTCACAACCAGATGCTTCTCCCCGGGTTCAAAATGGCGGATTTAGTAAGCAGAAGTATTCATCATGAGGATCCTCAGTCGGGAAAAACCCCGGGGGATCGTTTTGAAACTATAGACGACCATCAGCATATTACAATTCTTCACACCAATGATTTACATGCCCAGCTTGAATCCACCTCTGATGGAGCTAATGTTAACAAGCAAATGGGCGGAATGTCCGTAATAACAGGCAAAATTAACGAAGAGCGGGAAAAATGCGAAGGAAGCTACCTTGTGCTTGATGCCGGGGATATCTCCTCAGGTTCTCCTGTTTCCAATTATTTTAAAGGCATACCCATGATTGATATGCTCAATTCAGCAGAATATGATGCCATGGTTATTGGAAACCACGATATTGATGAAGGCAGCGATGCACTGAAAGCAATGGTTGACAGGGCAAAATTCCCCATCCTTGCCTCAAATCTTGTGGATAAAACGGAAACCGGGGAACTCAGCAAGGTACAACCTTATATTATCAAGCAATGCGGCAATATTAAAGTTGGAATAGTCGGGGTAACTACACAGGACACAATGAGTATGCTCAGACCTGATGACAAAAAGAAAATCGAACTTACAGTGGCGGAAACTGCTGTCAGAAAAAGCATCGACCAAATGAAGGAAGAAGGCGCAAAAATAATTGTGGTTCTCTCTCATCTGGGCCTGGAGGGGGATAAACAACTCGCTGAGAATGTCAAGGGAATCCACCTCATTGTGGGAGGCCATTCACATTCGGAATTAACAGCGCCGGTTAAAGTAGGGGATACAGCTATTGTTCAGACAGGAACTGCAGGCAGAAATCTCGGCAAGGTTGAACTCGATGTTGTAACTCAAAAAGGCGAAACAAAAATATCTGCTATGAAATCAAAACTGATTCCTGTTGAAGTCAGAGGAACAACGGAACAGCTCTTTGTAAACAACCTTGTACATACATATTCGGAAAAACTCGCTCCCATAATGAATGAAAAAATCGGCAATTCAACAGTGGAATTAAGCCAGCCTGATTATCATACCAATGTCGGTGAATCACCTCTGACAAATTTTGTAATTGATACAATAAGGGAACATACCGGAGCGGATGTTGCCATTATGCATTCATCCACTCTCCGCACCAAAATTCCCGCCGGTGAGATTAAAAAAGGCACAATATACCAGATGCTCCCCTGGAACACACACCTTACGGATGTAAAAATGACCGGCAAACAGATTCGGCAGGGTATTGAGGAAATTATGGGCAGCTTTCTTCACAACTTCACAGCAAGCGGCCTTATAGTTGAGTTTGACACTTCAAAAATGTCCGGAGAGAAAGTCGTTAATCTCTACGATAAAAGCGGCAAACCTTTAGACCCGGAAAAAACTTACAATGTTACCACTATCAGCTGGCTTGCCGATGGAAATGCCAATGTCAGCGCTTTCCAAAACGGAAGCGACCGTGTCGATAGAAAAACCGAACTAAAAGAGATCCTCATGGACAAAATCAAAACAACAGGTACAATTACCGCCGGCATTGACGGAAGAACAAGCAACCTCGCAAGTGCTCATTCTGAAACATGCTGATGATTCGATTCCTTGCTCCCGGTTTTCATTAAAAATAAAAGAGGCTGCTTCATTCTTTATGAAACAGCCTCTTGTTTATTTCTTCTTACTTTTTACCTTTCAGCCTCTGTTTGACTTCCTTTTCCTGTTTTCCTCCGCCCATCCCGAGAAGGTTGAGGATCCAGTCAGGAGCAATCTCAATGCGCTTTTCATCACCAAACATATACGACATCAGATCAAGCAGCATCTTTTCCGCAGTAGCTGAAGTAAACTTCAGTTTCTTGATTGCTTCAATCAGTCTGTACTGAACAATCAGATATTCGCCTTTGCCTTCTTTCAGTAGTGCCACGGCAACAGCGTTGAAATCAGTTTTCGGATTGGTAACATAGATGATCGGATCGATATCTACGCTCTGTTCCTTGATTCTTGCTATCAGTTCGTAAGGGTTGAAAGCTGCTGTTCTCTTCTTGATTTCATCAACAGAAGTCTTTCTCCAGATTTTTTCCCAGAGAGGATGAACCATAAATGTGAGATTAGGATCATTTTTGTCATAGGGCATAAATGTGGGAGTAAATGGCATATCGTTGCACTGCTCCACACCATGCTCAAGTATGATTACTCTTCCGCCGTCCTGAACATAAGCTTTAATCAGGAAGTTGAAAGGCTTCACCTGTGAGAACATACCGGGAGCAATTACCACTACTCTCGGCCTCTTGCCGCCCTGCTGCTGATCAAGAAGCTTGCGCTCTTCGGTGAGTTTCTCTGAAGTAAACGCAGTTGAGGGAATACCGAGATCCGCAAGGGTATGCGAGATTTTTTCCTCGGCGCGGTCGCCTTCAACAACAATAACTTCCCTTGCAAACGGCTCTCTCTTTGCCTTATAGAACCAGTAACGGTAGAACAGTATCGTCAGGATAACCAGAAGGATAAGTACTGTTACGATAAGCCCTATCTGCCAGACTGGCGGGAATGTTATGATATCTTTATTTGGGCTTCCTATTATTACTGTGGGAGCTTTGGGCTTTTCCTTTGGTGCACCTGTGATATCTATATCATTTCGTGTTTTTATATCGCTGATCATTGCCTGTGCAACTGACTGTGAAAGTATGATCAGTTTTATATTCTGAGCGTACCAACCGCCTTTTACGAAATTCTTGAACTCAGAATAATAAGCTGATGCATAAACAACACCAGCCGGTGACTTCTGATCAACCTGAACAATATAAGCTGTCTTATCGTCGGTAATATAAACTCTGTAAGTGCAGCTCTGGGGATTCTGAATTTCAATAACATTGCATCTGTATCCCTGAGACTGCTCCGTTCCTATATATTTTATCGATGCATTGGGGTCCAGTGTTTTAAATGTAAATGGGAACATCAGATTAAGAGGGCAGCCTGATGAGAAAACCAGAGAACCGTCCAGATTTTTGCTTTCCGGTTTAAAAAGATTTCCAAGCTCGGGAAAATCATAAAATGAAGTTGCATCAGGTGAAGGAGTGGGGGAAGAAACTTCCGGAGTCACTCCGGGGCTTGCCGTCGCTAAACCCATCGGTGAATCGGTTGGACTGGCTGAAGGTGATACTGAAGGTGATATCTGTATTCCTGTATCTGTAGTAGCCGAAGGAGAGGGAATAGGTAAAAATGTCTGTAACGGACTGGGCAGAGGGCTTTCGCCTGTCATTGCCTTTTCTGTCTGAATCTGCTTGAGGAGCTTCTCATAACCGGAATTGAGTGTTACCTGAAAACCGTCATTTGTGGTAAATTTGTAATAAAAATCATTTCTTCCGTCAGGATACAACAAAAGCTGCATAACCTGCGGCTTGTTTGTATAGTTTATCAGACCTTTTGCCTGTACATACTGGGGATCCATGGGAGGAAATATGCCTTTGAGCATATCTCCGCTTGATCTCACAAGGACGATATTTGCTTCGTATTTATTGATGCGTTTGTTGGTTTCCCAAATCTTCTGAAGCAGCTCAACAGCTTTGCTGTCGCTTTTCATGCTTCCTGCTGAAGGGGTTGGGATGGGACTTGTGCTGGGACTCTGCTCCTGTGCAAAAGATGCAATACATAACAAGCAAACCAGGCACAGGAAAACTATAGCCAGTCTCATTTTCCTGCTATTCATAAGCAAAACGACACTTCCCTCTCTATAAACTTCTTCTTATACCAAAACCCAATTTAACCTTATAATTCGGTTTGATAATATTCGAAACTTCTGTGGTTAAGTCCTTTTTTCGCCTGCCTAAATATAAAATCTGATCTGAATATTTGTAATTCAGAACGATTTAATATATAATAAGATAGAAGAATTCCATCTTAATTCTGAAAAACTCCGCAGGGAGTTTGAATGCCGGGTTGAAAATAATAAAGAATATAAACCGGGGGGCATTTATGAAAAAATTCCATTCTCTCCTTTTTATTTGTCTTTTTGCCGTCCTTATACTTTCACAGTCGGTTGCGGCAGACGACATTGCCGGTGAAGCAGCCTCGGACCCCGCCTATCAGAACCACCCCATTTCGGCACCGGGGGAAATAGTGGTCGATCTCAAAGATAACATCTCCAGTAACGAGATCGAAAAACTTGAGCACGATTATGGCATCGATCTGAGCTTCAACAGCATTTACGCTCAGGATGAAAAAGTTATGACCGCACTCGTCAGCGACTATTATGTGTCATCTCTTCTTGCAAAACTGAAAAAAGATAAAAGAGTTGAAAGCGCTGAACCCAACTACTACTACCACATTATGGCTTCAAAGCCTAACGATCCCCTCTATAAATACCAGTGGGATCTTGAAAAAATCAATGTAAGAAAAGCCTGGGATCATAACAGAGGCGAAGGCGTCATCGTTGCAGTTATCGATACCGGAGTAGCTTTTGAAGATTCAGGCAGATTCCATAAGGTCGAAGACCTTGCAGACACACTCTTTGTAAAAGGTTACAATTTTGTAGATAAAAATGATCACCCAAATGATGATCACGCCCACGGAACTCATGTAGCCGGAACAATCGCCCAGTCCACCAACAATTCAAAAGGTGTGGCAGGTATCGCCTACAGAGCAAAAATTATGCCTCTTAAAGTTCTTGCAGCCAATGGCTACGGAAAAGTCTCCGACATTGCCGATGCAGTAAGATACGCTGCAGACCACGGAGCCAAAGTCATCAATATGAGCCTCGGCGGACCTTTCCCCAGTTTCGCCCTCGAATCCGCCTGCAATTACGCCCACAGCAAAGGCGTAATCATTGTTTGTGCAGCAGGAAACGAAAGATCAAAAAGAGTAGGGTATCCCGCAGGCTACAAAGTGTGCGTGGCGGTATCAGCAACCCGCTTTGATGATAAACTCGCCCCATACTCAAACAGAGGCAAAAGAGTTGACATAGCAGCACCCGGCGGAGATATGAATGTTGATCAGAATAACGACGGAATGCCCGACGGAATTATGCAGAATACCATTCAGATCAAAAATCCCGAAAAAGAAGGCTATTATGTTTTTCAGGGAACCTCAATGGCTTGCCCCCATGTAGCCGGAGCAGCTGCACTGGTTATTTCAGCCGGAGTTACCGACCCCAACGAAGTTCTTTCCATCCTCAAAAAAACTGCAAGAAAAACAGGCTTCGAAATGGAAGAGGGACACGGAGCAGGAGTCCTCGATGTGGGAGCAGCTCTTGATAATGCCGGAATATGGCACGGATGGCTGAAACTTATTATCGCAATAATTGTTTTAATTATTGTAATAATAATCGTAGGAATTGCAGATTCTAAAAAACTTATGCTCTCAGGTTCGTTCCTGTTTGCATGGATCATGGGATCCTGCGGCTTGTTCTTCCTGAATTACACAAAAGCAGGCGGATTGCCGCTGGTTAACATCCTCACAAGAGGCGTTCCTGAGATGGATATAGCTTTTCTCGGAGTAAACGCCCATATAAACCCCATTTTTTACAGCGTTCTTATTCCTTTCATTGCAGGCGTTGCCTGCTATAAAACAAAATGGCAGAAAGCCGGCGCAGGTTTTGCTCTGGGTATTGCCGCAAGCATCCTTTTTGCAATGTTTGGCAGCACCGATGTGAAATGGATACCCGGCACATTTCTGCTTGATAAAGCATGGCTTCTGATTAACTTTGCTCTGTGCCTGTTCCTTGGCTGGCTCCTGATTAAACTCAACCCTGAAGCCGGAAAATCAACCGACGGTCAGGGGCAAAATAAGGCAGAATAGGGAATAACTAATCGAAAGCGTCCATTCTTTTGACATTAATCAGTAATTCTTCTTTTTACAGAAGGAGGTACATTAATTGAAAAGCTTCAAAGGAACGGTTAAAAAAAGCGATCTGGAAGGAGGCGTCTGGATTCTCGACACTGGAAAAGGGGACATATTCCAACTCAAAGGTGGACCGGTTGACCTTTACGAAAACGGAAAAAAGGTAACCATCAGAGGAAACATCCGTAAGGACATCCTCGGAATAGGTATGATTGGTCCTGTTCTGGAAGTTCACGAAACAACTTAGAGAGAGGTGGTATGACTTTGGTAGCTGAAAAAAATCTTTTTCTCACAATGAATGATATCAAGGATCTGCTTAAATGGGATTTTCCCGGAGGAGTGCTCAGCGTTTATGTTGATGTGGAAGACCGGGGAAAAACAGCACAGCAGAGGTGGAAAGCCCTCATCAAATCAGGGCTTAACGGGTTAACGGAAAAAAATCCCCATGACAAAAACCTTGCCAAAGTTATTGAAACAGCTCATGAGGAATTGCTTAATCTTCCTCTTGAAATGAGAAACAGGAGTCTTATCTATTTCAGAAGTCTTAATCCGGAAAAGTCTTTCTGGAGAAGTCTGCAGCTTCCCGTAAAAAATACTTTCGTCTGGATGAATACAGCTTTTCTGCGTCCCGCAGTAGCTATACTGGATGAAGCGCCTGTTATGGGTATTGTTATCCTTTCCAGAGAAATGGCAAGAATTATGACCTGGCATCAGGGGCTGATTGAAGAGAAAGACGAAGTTAAAGTCGAACTTGAAACAGGCCTCGAAAACGAACCGCAGGCAGGCGCCGGAGTGGGCCAGCTCAGCGGATCATCAGCGGACAGATTCCAGCATAAAGTCCAGGTACAGATAAACAAAAAACTTGGTGAAGTAGCAGCCCAGATGGTCAAAACTGCACAGGAACATAACTGGCAGAATATTATTCTTATGGGATCACCAAAATTTACAGACACAGTCGAAGAAAACCTGCCTGCAGCCATGCAACATAAGGTTGTCGGCATTCTTGATAAAAACTATATCAACGCAAGCATTTCCAAAATTGAAGAAGCCACGACAGAACTTCTGCACGACTGGAAAAGACAGAGGGAAAAACAAAAAGTAGCGGAACTTCTGGAAATTGCCGACTCAGGAGGAAAGGCATTTACAGGCTTGCAGAAATCAATTGACGCCCTCGAACAGGGTAGGGTGGATCACTTCTTCTTCAGCTCTGATCTCTTTGTCTCAGGCTGGAGGGATACCAATGGCGATATTCTTGTCAATCTTTCAGAGGAAGAAGCCGAAGGACTCAAGGTGGAGCCTCATATTATCGAAAGAATGGTAGAACTCTCATTCGAGTCCAACGCTAAAATCACACCTCTTGAAGGCGAAGCGTCAGAGATACTCAAGGCAAGAGGCGGAGCAGGAGTATTGCTCAGATATTGATCCAGAAAAGTTTATATGGATCAGTAACAGAAGATATCACCGGGGAAGGTTGGAAAATCTTCCCCTTTTTACTTCACCGCATAAACCAGAGCTTCAAAATTACCTTTTATATAAAAATTACTGTCTTTAAAATCAATATACCCCTTAACCCTGCCATGTTTAGCTATTTCCAGCGATTCAAGAACAAGCTTTCCGCTTCCCCTTGTTCCCTCAAAAGATGCACCCGGTATCTGCAATTGAGGCGTAAAACGATTTCCATCCCCGGAAATATCAGATTCCGCCGGAGCATATTCACCAGGCTGAAGGGGATGGGAACCTCTGATTTCAAACTTGATCACAACAAAATCAGATGGACTTTTTTTCTCATATTTAAAAATATCACGCCAGTTTTCAGGTTTTATCTGATATGGGTAAAAAACAATATAAAATAATGCCTTACCGTCAGACTGCCGGAAATATTCAGCGATAGCGGTTTTAATCTTTGTGATTTTCCCGGTCTTATCAGGAAAAACACCATACTGAAGCTCAAAAGGCGGCTCCACCCTGCAGCTTTCTTCATTAGCCAAAGCAGAACCATAGTTTAAAAGAAAAACAAATATCATTACAGCCAGAGCATTTGTAATTATTGTATTAAGCTGGAACGGCCGAAATGATGGTTTCATTTTCCCTTCTTCAGTGTTAATTTAGCCGGTATAAAACTGTCCCCCTGGGGAGCCTGAAGAATAACCCAGTTAATCTCGTCTCCATCTCCCTTTTTTGAAGGAACCAGATCCGCAAGCCCGTTTTCATTAGAGTATTCAGGGTTTTCAAATCTGATAATACCCTTAACCCCGAATATTTTGCCGCTTATGCTGCCTTCTCTTATTCTCGTTGCATTTGTGGTTAGATACTCGTATTTTCCTGTAATCTTATCCCCGTTCTGTTTTATGGTAAGTGAAAAACTAATCAGTTCTATCCTGCTTTTTATTTTTTTGTTCTGCCTGACTATTTTTTCAAACTTCCAGCTCCCTGATAAATCGGGTATCCCTGATGATTTGTTATTCTGCGCCGATGCAGTGCAAAATGTTGCAAGGAAAAAAACTGCAATGATGTATAGTGTGGTTCTGAATGTTCTGATGATTTTGAAAGTTCTGTTGATTCTGATGGTGTTCATTGTCATTCCTTTAAAATTTGGGGTCAGCCGCCTGCGGCCCAAATAATTTTTCAATAACCTGAAAACATTCCCTTCATTTTTGTTTTGATAAACCCAACTATCCCACTTTTGATTTTTATAAAAAAACTAAACTATGCAACATTAGTTTAAAAAAACAAACAAAACATTCAATATTGTTTAATAAACAAACCAAACCAGATACGATTAGTTTTTAAAAAGCAAAAAAAACTAATCAACTCCTTTAGTAAAAGCGGTAACTTCCCGTCAACAGTATAGTGAAACTTCAATGCCATTGAATTGGTAAAATATACTCCAATTCCCAACCCAATGCTCTTGTTTTTCAAGGAGGGAGGTTCAGAGGGAAACCCGCTTTTCAAAAAAACGTGGTTCTCTCTGACGGTCCCCAAACCTCAATGCCACTGAATTAGTAAAATTCACTCAAATCCCCAAGCTCAATACTCTTGTTTTTCAAGGAGGGAGGTTCGGAGGGAAACTCGCTTTTCCAAACAAGCGTGGTTCTCTCTGACGGTCCCCAAACCCTGTCCGGTCCAATTCCCCCCGGTCGGTCCCCAATTCCAAAAGTTTTGGGAAGGAGGTCCGGAGGAAACTTTTTTCAAAAAGTTTTCTCCGGGAACCTGGCAAACGGTTATAATTCTTGTGAGCGATCGGACAAATTCATGCCTTAATTTATGAGCATTGCCAATAACTCCCCGTAAAGCAAAACTTCAGCTTTGCTGAATGAGTAAAACTTACTCAAATTCCTAACCCAATACTCTTGTTTTTCAAGGAGGGAGGTTCGGAGGGAAACTCGCTTTTCCAAAAAAGCGTGGTTCCCTCTGACGGTCCCCAAACCCTGTCCGGTCCAAATTCCCCCGGTCGGTCCCCAATTCCAAAAGTTTTGGGAAGAAGGTCCGGAGGAAACTTTTTTCAAAAAAGTTTCCTCTGGGAACCTGGCAAACCGCCCCAATACTCGTGACCGATCAGACTAATCCATTATAATTCATAATCTTTATGAGAACCTCAATGTACCTTCCCGCAACCGAACCTGCTCCACCAGCAAACCACATAACCACAGCCCCGGCCAACGGCTGCCGGATCGCAGGCGTCCCGCCTGTCCCCGGGTCCCAAAACCAACTGCCAACCGCCAACAAACCCAATAACCACAAGCTTCGCCAACGATCGTAGGAGGGGTTTGCAACCCCGACGCGGACCCGCAGGTCCGCCCACACCACAAACCTGCGACACCAGATAAACTCCATAACGGCAATCTTCCACAAATTGCAGGGGCTATCTCAATACCACTGAATTTAGACATGGATTATCTGATCGCACACGGGAATTGTATCGGTATGCCCACCCCCCGGAGACAACTTTTTTTCAAAAAGTTTCCTCCGAATCTCCTTTCCTGAAAAACAGGAGTAAGTTTTTACTGACTCAGTGAGCAAACAAATAGCTGCAACAAAACAGAAAAATTTCATGTCGGATTTTAAAGAAATCTTTACACAGAAAATATTTTTTTCATAAGGAATCATGTAACTCTTCCGGCGAATATAATCAAGGTATTTTTTATTATCAGGAGGGTTCATGAAAAAAAGGCTTCTGTTTCTTTCCAGTCTTTCAGTCATTATCCTCACCCTGCTTTTCTTCATAGGCTGCGGCGGAGGCGGGGGAGGATCCACAGGCGGAACATCACCGACTAACACATCTACTTCAACCACAGGTCATTCAAACAACTACAAAGTCTTATATGGGGCAAAGGGAACCAAAGCCACCGGCAGAATCATCGTTCTTCCGGTAGAGGTGGACACACCTTCCGGATACACAACTGCAGGCGGAGCAGCAATCAGCTACAAAAACAGCAGTGGTGTTGTGGTAACATCAACAATAGGAACAGACGGCGTTTTTAATGCAAAGGATCTTGGAATACCCGTCCTTAACGACTCCTCAGACATAGAAGACATCACTACGGTTGATGTAACATATGACGACAATGAGGAAACAAATATTCCCATCCCCGTATTCGACGAGGATACCACTGATACTGGCGAATATGTTTATATTAAAGTCATTCCCGGAGCCGGACTGGTCAAAGAAGGCGGAGAAATGGCTTTCTACTGTATCGGTATCACCAGCAACGGTTACCTGACCACAGTCAAAAATGTTACCTGGACAGTAAGCAATGAATCGACCATCGCTATCAAATCAGTATCAGAAGACGGATCAATCTGTACTGTTACAGGCGTCAGCGGCGGAGATTTCCCGGCTATAGCCTATGCAGATCTCACTGCAACCGTTGAAAGCACTGCCACACCCACAGCGACGGTTACAACCACAGCTACCGCAGAACCTACAGCTACCGAAACCACCGTTGTTGAAGGTTCAAAAGGCGCAAAAGCTGCAAAAACTACTCTTACCGACACTGCAAGCGTCGGCGTAATCGCCATACCGGAAGAGGATTCCACAGTTACCGGAACCCTTACCGATAAAGACGGTTCACCCATTGCCAACGCCAGACTTATTTTCAGATCCGCAGAATCTGAAACATCCGACAACGCCTTTAGTTTCTACATGGCTTATTCCGCAGAAACTGACGAAAACGGCGCTTTCACAGCCACATTGACCTCAGGTGAAACATACTCGGTAGTTGCCTGCGTAAATGAAGAAATCGTTGTCCCCACATCAACCTGGTTCTCTTCATCCAAACTCAGCTTCACCTATATGAATGCATATACTACCAGCCCTGAAACCTTTGGTCCCGTGGAATCAGGTGAAACTGTGGTTGATCTGACCCTCGGCGATGCTATAGGAGCAAACCCCTGGCCCAATCCCACACCCACCTATACATCCAATCCCACACCCGATCCCACATCAACTGCAACAACAGATCCCACAGCCACGCCTACTTATACCTATTCACCCTATCCGTGGCCCACATATTCCCCCATACCTTATCCTTCATACACTCCGGATCCCTATCCCACCGGACTGTGGAGCTCCAAATAGTAAATACACGAACCCTTAAAACAAAAACCCCCGGGAATCAAATCCAGGGGGTTTTGTTTTATTCGTGATATATTGATAAATGATTAGACTGTTGCGCCCACTTTTTTAATTACAGGTGCAAGAACCTTTTTCATGTCAATGTCGCCCACTTCTTTAAGATCGTAAGTTACTCTTACTGCCGGTTTGGGAATATTGATATATCTTCTGAGGTCGATGGGAGTTCCGATGATAACCAGATCGCAGGGTGTGCGTTCGATTGTCATTTTCAGATCTTCCAGCTGCTTGTCAGAATATCCCATAGCCGGGAGAAGATTGGCTACATGTGTATATTTATCGTATGTTGCTTTGATTGTGCCTACCGCATAGGGTTTGGGATCAATAATCTCTGAAGCGCCGAGTTTCTGGGCTGCAATTGTGCCTGCTCCGAAGGTCATCTCACCGTGTGTAAGTGTGGGACCATCTTCGATAACCAGAACTTTTTTGCCCTGAACTTCATCGGGTCTGTCAACGGTTATGGGGGATTCGCCCTTTATAACCACTGCATTGGGATTAAGTGCTTTCAGATTTTCCAGGAGTCTGCTAACTGCTTCCGGTGTTGCTGTGTCAACTTTATTGATTACAATTACATCAGCCATGCGGATATTGGTCTCTCCGGGGAAGTATGTTGATTCGTGTCCGATGCGGAGAGGATCTGCAAGGGTGATATGAATGTCGGGTACATAGAACGGAATATCATTATTTCCGCCGTCCCACACAATGATGTCAGCTTCTTTTTCAGCTTCCCTGACGATGACTTCATAATCAACGCCGGCATAAACTACTCTTCCGCTGGCAATGTGAGGTTCGTATTCTTCAATTTCTTCGATGGTGCAGTTATGGGTTTTGAGATCTTCCAGAGTTTCGAAACGCTGGCAGATCTGTTTTGTCAGATCACCATAAGGCATAGGATGACGGATAGCCACCGCTTTCAGTCCTGCCTCTTCGATAACTTCCAGAACTTTTCTTGTGGTCTGGCTCTTGCCTACGCCTGTTCTCACTGCGCAGACTGCAACCACGGGGACTCTTGCCTTAATCATTGTATCCCTTGGGCCCAGAAGGGTAAAGCTTGCACCGGCGGCAGTCGCCATAGCAGCTTTGTGCATCACATATTCGTGGGTGACATCGCTGTATGAAAATACAACTTCGTCAATTCCCTTATCCTTAATGATGCTTACAAGTTCATCCTCTGCAAGAATTGGTATGCCCTGGGGATAAAGCTTTCCAGCCAGTTCCGGCGGATAAAGCCTTCCGTCGATATCAGGAATCTGTGTAGCAGTAAATGCAACAACTTCAAAATCTTCCCGGTCTCTGTAGTACACATTAAAATTGTGAAAGTCGCGACCGGCAGCGCCCATAATTAATACTCTTTTTCTTGCCATTGAGCTCCCTCACTTAAGTGAAAAAATTTGCAAAGGCGAATTTGCAAGGTTTCTATTGCCATACATTTTCCGGGAATCCTTCTATTTTTTCTAACTTTTTTTAAAAAATAACAAAATTTTCCGTATTTTTTTCGCTCATTCACAATTAATATTAAATGATGCATTTTTTCTGATTCCGGATCCCTTCGCAATACCACTGAATTAAGGCATGGATTTACCTGATTTACTACGGAAATCATGTCCGTACGCCTGGTTTCCATAGAAGACTTTCAAAAAAGTTTTCTCCGGGAGCTGGGCAAACGGTTACAATTCTCGTGAGCGATTAGATAAATCCAAGCCTTAATTCATGGGCATTGCCCTGGAACCAACACCGTGTTTTTATCCGATAGCAAGCAGAACCGCATAACCACGGGGTTTAAACCGTTTTAACAGTTTTCCTCCTATAGAGTTTTGCTCCTTAACAAAAGCCAATAATTTTGCCGTATTGTGTCCTTTGCCCTGAAAAATGAGTTACTATTCACCGTCCGGATTATCTGGGAAAAACATAAAATTCCGGATTTTTTGCATTGACAAAATAACTGTAAATAAATCTTAGTTTCCTATATGAGCCAGATTCCACAACCTGCTGAAAAAATTCCCCGTCACTCATCTGGTACATGATTCAGAAAGGATTTTCGACACTTTGCTTTAATTTTAACATAGGGTGAGATTGAATGGATGATGACAAACTGTCGGAGAAAATCCGAAAAGAACTTGAAGAAATAGCGATCAGAAAAGGACACCTTCTTGGGGAGAGATCCCCTGAAAATCAGGTGTCTCTTAAAATTATTGACGAATTTCTCAAGTGTAACAATGATAAGCTTGTTATTAATAAAAATCTGATGTCCCTTCTTTTGCTGATTAGCAATCATCTCATCAGCGAAAGCATGAATCAGATTTTCAGGGATTTAAAGAAAAAACCCGATGATATGCTTATCCTTCGTATTTACCTTTATATGCAGATGTCCAGCAACTTCCTTGACGGTTTTCTGCTCGGACATTCATTTCTGAAATCAACAACAGGTCTTAATATTCTTGAATACAGAAATCTTGATGTTCTCGAAATTTTCAAGCAAATCTACCTGATTCGGATGCAGCAGAAAGAAGCTGCCATTATTAAAGCAATAGATAATGAAACAAAGCTGATTTCACATTTCGAAAAAGCGTATGAAGATCTGTTCCTCACCAATTCGGTCCTTTTAAATGATTTATCCGCCGGTAACTCTCAGACTATCGTAAAATATCTGATGCTTACCTTTTTTGACGGAATACTGGTGTCCAGAATAATTTCCGATTTTATGGATACTGAAAAAGAACAGGAAGAACAATAAGGAGGATGACAAATGTCTGATAATATTGCTGAAAACATTACCAAGACCATAGTCGATGCTTTCCGTGAGATGGCTAAGACTGAAACAGTGGTTGGAAAACCTTTTAAAGTGAATGAATATACCGTAGTTCCCGTTTCAAAGGTCAGCATGGGCTTTGGAAGCGGCGGCAGCTTCGGCAAACAGGAAAAAGAAGAAATGGCCGGCGGCGGTGGCGGCGGAATGAGTGTAGAACCTCTCGCATTCCTCGTTTCTTACGGCAACGAAGTCAATCTTCTCAATTTGGGCAAAGGCAAGGGCCTCGAAGCAGTATTCGAATGTATGCCTGCTGTAATCAGCCAGACTGGTGAAGCAATAAAAAGCCTGGTTGTTGAAGCAAAGAAAAAAGATGCTCCTGAAAAGGAAGAAGATAAATAATCAACCTTAATCAACGGTCTGTGTTATTATTTTAAGAGTCCCTCCGCAGGATGGACATTCGTTGCGGACATCCTCAAGCTCAAAAGTTGTTTCGCAGTATTCACAGACCTTGATTTTTCTCTTTTCCTTAAAGCCGGGGAATACATACACTTTCTGTTTGTTTTTAATCTCAGTATGGCATACCTTCTGGCTTGTAAGATTCCACAAATGACGCTGGGCTTGATCGTTGGTTAAGCCCAGTTCTGATATTACATGAGAAATAGTTATTTCGCCGTTGTATTTCTGGGCTATCTTTGTTATTTCGGCCCCCATCTTCTTCGGATCATTTTTCGTCAGCTCGTCGCCCACCATTTTTGAAACAGCTGTAGCACCGGTTACAACGCCCTTTTCCCCAACATCCAGAGCACGATCCACTACTTTATTTGCAAGGCCCGAGCCTATCCCCACTACCTTATTTATCGCATCTCCAGCTATTTTTTTGATTGTCCATTTGATAATGTGAATAACAAGGAAAATTAAAACAAGACCGACTATAATAAGCCCAATCATTGCAAGAAGCCCGTATCCCACATATTCCCACTTCAATTAAATCCACTCCCTTATTACTCGTTGAGAACTCATTCCGGCAGTAAATCAGCTTGATTGTATTATACCCTGAACAGTCGGCAAATTAAACTTCTTCTTCAGTTTTTATCTGTTCCGGTTCCATCATGATTTCAGCCGGGCTGATCTCCTTCTGCTCCCGCTCTTCTCCTTCTTCCATTTTGTAATCATCATTCTGACGGCAAATCTGATACAAAAGCGAAGGGTTTTTTGCAAATTTTTCCGACGGGATTTTACCTGAAGCTATTCCATCGAGAATATCAGTAAGAAGCCTGTTTACCGGTGTGGGTATCCCTGCTTTTTCGCCTGCTCTGGCGATAGCTCCGTTGTAGTATCCCACTTCTGTAGTGGTTGTTCCCTTTTCGATTTCTATCATCAGCGATGGCTTTTTTTTGCCTCTGCTCTTGCCTATAGCTTTGCCGAGGAATATTTTCAGCAGTGACGGAGGCATAATCCGGTATGCGGTTTTCATCGCATTAACAGGATATCCGGGGAGATCAGTAGCTCTGATTTTCTTAGCTTTCATTACATCCAGCAGTTCGAGTATCATATTTCTCTCTATCCACACAAGCTGCCTGTCTTTGAAAATTTCATCAGGCGTCATGCCGAGAATAGCACAGGAAGCATTGCAGACTATGTTCAGCATTAGCTTCGACCATTTCATGCCCGCTGCATCTCTGCAAATTATTATATTAAGGCCCGCTTTTCTGAAAATTTCCGCAATTCCCGACGCCTCGGTTGCCATTGCTATCGGACATATACTAAGCCCGCCCTTTGTATTTTCAATTCTCACATAACCGAGCTGTGGAAATGCTACGGGGTAGGTGATGGAGCCTGCTATAATTCTATGTCTGCCGAATTTCTCCGCCAGAATTTCCTCGTTTCCGATACCATTCTGGAAAGACAGAACATAATCGGCAAGATTATCGGGCAGAACATCAATTATGCTCTTTGTGCTGAATGATTTAACTGAAATCACCGCAAGATCAAAAAAACTTCCCGCGGCAGTCATTGAAAAATCCTCTCCCAGCTCATCCAGTGATGAAATCGCCTGTGGATTTTCTATAAAAACCCCGCTGCCGATCCCTTCTACTTTGATGCCTCCAAGTCTGAGTTTTTCAGCTACTCCCGGAATATCGTAAAAATAAACATCCTGTCCGGTTGAACCCAGCATGCCTCCGACAAATGAGCCTATAGCTCCCGAACCGATTATAATAATCCGCATAGTCACTCCAAAACTTTTTCAATAAAAGGCAGTGTCGAACTGCCTTCCTCAGTTTCCGGTTGAGAAGTTCTTCGAAAACTTCGTCAATCCTTTATAAAAACAGGATTAAGCCACGGATAACCCCAATGCTACTGAATTAGTAAAAATGACTCCAATTTCCAGTCCAGTACTCCTGTTTTTCAATGAGGGAGGTTCGGAGGAGATCCCGCTTTTCCAAAAAAGAGTGGTTCCCTCTGAGGGTATCTTATTGCTAAGTTACTTGGGAAACCCGCTTTTTGAAAAAAGCTCGTTTCCCAAACCCTTCCGGCAAAAACTTTCAGTGCATCATTTTTTTGCTCTTTTTGATTTTGTTTTCTGCATATTGATTATAATGCTGTTTGCTTATTTTCACTTTTTTGAAATCTGCTTCGCAGTTTTCAAAAAGGTTGGCAAACGGGGGAAGAATCCCCCAACCCCCCTCGGCATTGAAATAACCGTAAATTCCGCGAATCGCAGGCGCCGCCTGCTCCTGGGTTATATTTCGATAACATCGTATTTAAAAAAACCACTCAAATCCACAGTCCAAAACTCTTGTTTTTCAAGGAGGGAGGTTCGGAGGGCAACCTCGCTTTTCCAAAAAAGCATGGTTCCCTCTGACGGTCCCCACCCCCCGGTCGGTCCCCCGATTCAAAAGTTTTGGGATGGCGGGTGCCTGCCCGCAGGGTGGGCGCGAGGAAACTTTTTTCAAAAAAGTTTTCTCCGGGAGCTTGGCGAACGGACATAATTCTCGTGAGCGATTGGACAAATCAAGCCTTCATTCATGTATATTGGAGATTGTGTAAAAACCTGTTTAATGAGGCATTTTTCAGGGGATGTAACAAAATCGGGCAAAATTGATGGTTTCGGTTCAGGGAAAATTCACTAAAAGGGAAACCATTCGAAATGGTTTAAGCTTGTGGTTATGAGGTTATGCCTTCCCCCCCCCGATTAAAATCGGGGGTTGGTTCCAGGGGGATCGGTACAGGTGAAAAATAACCAAAACCGATTTTTAAATAGATTTGGAATTGTGGTAAGAATTGTTTTCACGCAATCTCATAAGCCCATGCCTGATCTCATATCAACTTTCCAGCAAATTCGCAGTATATTTTCATTGCAAACCCTTCACAGAAGAGTGAAACAATCCCGTTAGTGTTGTAAATATTTTGGAAAAACAGTATCAGGGATATGCAAAGAATACAAATAAAGGGGAAAAATTTGTCCTGAAGAAAATTTTGGTATGAGTAAACACAAAAGCGAAACTATTTCAAAACTGCTGACT
>JAJTBE010000103.1 GCA_021287065.1 Bacillota bacterium | reverse complement strand
GTTACTGTAACATCCTGGGTCTGTGTTACAAATCCGTCGGCTGAAATTGTAAGGGGCCATGATCCTGAGGGGACTGATGTGATTTCATAAACACCTGAATTGTCGGTGGTGTCTGAATAATCAGCTTTTGCTCCAGTTGTTGTAACTGTGCAGAGAGCGCCTGATACAGGCTGCGAATTCTGGTCGGTGACAGTACCGGTAACTGTTCCGGTTGAACTGTCTCCGCCGCCGTCGTCACTGCTGCTTCCGCAACCGGCTATGAATCCGAGAGCGAGAAGAGCCACGACCATAAGGCTTAGTAATACTCTTACTTTAGACAAGTGCGTTCTCCTTTATAATATAATTTACATCCATTTGTCTTTGTGTAAATATTTTAGATAAAAAAGGAAAAAATCCTTGTTATAATGGGGTTTACAAACAAAAATCCCCCGGTTCCCCGGAGGATCTTTAATTACTATATCCGGATTGCTCCGGTTATACTAACAACAAGTAAAGTTTATTTCCATTTTCTTGCGAAAACATCAACGATATTTGTTGTGTAACTGTCATTGGTGAGGTTTTTGGATGCTGTCTGCCAGACGACATAGTTGCCGTCGCCGCTCATTGAGGGGTTGTCGCAGTCCACATCGGGAACCTGATCTGAAGAACCTCTTGAAACGAGGGTGTATGTGTTTGCGCCTGAGTTTACATCTTTAACATAGACTCTGGCGATGTTGTTGGTAACATCAGAGACGAGGCCGACTGTTGTTGAAAGGAATCCAACATACTGACCGGTTCTGTCCATAACAGCCATTGTGCTGTTTCCCACTGTTCCTGAAAGAGGTATTGAAACCCAGGTAAGGGCTGTATTGTTCTGACTCCACATATAAATGTGGTATGAGGTTGCAGATGAGTTGCCAAGTGTTGTTGCCTGTGATTCGAATGCGATTCTTGTGCCGCCTTCATTGATTGCAGGGCGCAGTGAGGGAGTATTGGAGATTGTTCCGTTATGCTTCGAAACCAGTGTATTCCATCCTGTTGCAGGATCAGCATTGACATCACAGAGGAATATCTGCTCAAAGAGTGATGCGGGATAACCGGCACCGGCTGATGTGATATTATCGGCGATTGACTGGTAAGCAACATATCTTCCGTCATAGGATACCGAAGGATTGTTTGATTGAGGGTTGGCACCGCCGTCTGTTCCTTCGGCTGAAGCAGTGGTGATATCAAGCATTCTTCTCACGCCGGGAACCATATCGGTTACCGTTACATAGTAAACATGGTTGAAACCGGCTGAAACAGTGATGTTGCCGATATTCTGAGCTGTTGACATAAACACAACTTTGGTTCCGTCGCCATTGATTTCGGGGTTGCCTGATGCAGCGTCGCCGCCGTTGTTGGCATTGGCTGCTGAATTTGTAATTCTGGCGATTGCAAGGTCAGAAAGTCTGACGATGAAAATGTCGCCGTTGTTGGTTGTTGCAAGGCCATTGGGGAGAATGTCGGTGGCTATTGATTTGAATACGACATACTCACCATTTCCGCTGATTGCGGGAAGATTTGATCTTCTATTTCCACCGGCTGTTGAACCTGAAACCAGATTGTTATTTGATACTCTGGTGATAGTGCCGGTGGCTCTGGTCCATACATAAATCTGGTAGAGTCCCACATCAGCGCGGTCTTTTGGTGATATTAAGGGATTAGCCGGATTGTTCCAGTTGACGATAACATTGCCGCTGCTGGTGAAAGCAACTTTAGAACCGTCGTTAGATACATCGGGGTCTATAGCATTGTTAACTTCAGGGAGATTTATTCTCTTTGATACCCAGGTGGTTGTACCTGCTGGTGTACCTGTTGAAAGGGTTACTGTGGCAACTGTTACTGTTGTGTCAGCTTCCACGGTAACATCCTGAGTTTTACTGTCATAACCTGTCTTTGCATAAGCAAGGGTTCTGACGCCGGGGGTAAGGTTTTCCATAAGGTAAGCACCGTTTGAATCGGTTGTTGCTGTGCCTTTCTGGAGTGAAATTGTTACATCGGCAATACCTGCGCCGTTGGCATCAATAACTTTTCCGGAAACATTGCCGTATCCCGGTGAAGGTGTGGGTGATGCTGTTGAGCTGGGGGTCATTGTGATGTCTTTGGAAACTGTAGTATCTGCAACTACTGTTACGGTTGAGCTATAGGCTACATAACCGGTAGCTGTTGCTGATACGGTCTGTGTGCCTGCTGCTACATCAGCGGCTGAGTAAGTGCCGGTGGTTCCGCTTGTTACCGTAACTGTTCCTACTGTTACTGTTGCGCCGGAAATTGTGGTTCCGCCGATGAGTTCTGAGTAAACAGTTCCTGAAACTGTGCCATAACCCTGAACGGGCATCTGAACATCAGGCACTTCTGAGGTCTGTCCGCCTGTTACCGTAACAGTCTGGGTCTGTGTAACAAACCCAGTGGCTGTGATAGTCATGGGCCATGATCCCACGGGAACATGTAATAACTGATAGACACCTGAGTTATCGGTGGTGTCTGTAACATATCCTTTTGCATCAGTTGTTGTAACTGTACAGAGGGCGCCGCTTATAGGCTGGTTATTCTGGTCGGTGACAGTACCGGTAATAGTTCCGGTTGAGTTGTCTGAACCGCCGCCGTCGTCGCTGCTGCTTCCGCAACCGGCTATGAAACCGAGTGCCAGAAGAGCCACGACCATAAGGCTGAGTAATACTCTTACTTTAGACAAGTGCGTTCTCCTTTAAAATGTAATGTTCAAAGCAGTTAACTATCATGGGGAATCTGAGAAAATAAAAAATTATAACTTTCACAGTATTTGTAAAATGACTACTTTAAAACAAATTTGATATGAGGTTAAATTTTAAGTTAAGGTAAAAAATACTTGCTGAATTATGAAAATAAAATTGACTTTTATCACACAGGCAAGAAAAATCGATCGTTTTTATAATGTCGTATATTCAATGATGATCCCCGGCAGATTCATTCCATCCCCCCTTCTGAAAAACAAGTGTATTGGGCTGCAAATCAGAGAATTTTTGCTGATTCAGCGTAATTGGAGAAGGGTTTGCAACGATTATGCCGGAAAGCCGATCTCATATCGATTCTTCAGCCGTTTCTGCAATCGCAGTCAGTTTATCTATATCTGTTTTTATCTGTTCTTTGTCTTCATTTTTTGTTTTGAAATGCTTTTTGAATATCAGCACTCCGTTTTTAACGGAAAGTTCTTCGATAATTTCTGTTTCTGATTTAAGGAATATTTCGTATTCAGGTTTTTCAATGAGTTTTTTCAGTTTATCCGGATAATTTGAGTTAATCAGATAATGGTCGTCAATTTCTTTATTTCCAACCTCGATTTCAATTTTGAGGCCTATTTCCTTGGTTATTCTGTCTGCAGATTTTTCCTTATGAAATGAAAAAGCAATATCCGAGTTACATGACAGGATGTAAAAAAACAGTATGTTCGAATTGAAATGAAATTCAGCAACATCGTGGTCTATCATAACCCCGCAAACCAGCATTCTGGTTTTGTATGAACCTTTTATGAGGAAGAGAATATTTTTCTCTTCGACAAAATCAAAAATTCCTTCGGTCTTTTCTTCCATTGGAACAGGTCTGAAGTCGCTGCTTTCCTTAACAAAAGCGACAAGCATTTCAATACATCTGCTTTCTTTTTCCGTAAGCATCGTTAAGCCTCCCCTGTCAGATATCGAATATAACCTGTGTTTTCCATTCCCCGTTTTGTTGTGTTATTTCCATTCCATGAAATGTAACCGCCTTAATTTCGTGCAGAAATTCAGCCTGGGCGGGAATTATCTCACAGCCTTCCGCCAGAGTTGAAAACTTCCCGTTTTCCAGTGAAGTGTCAGAAAATGATTCGGGGACAAAATTTTCCCCTTCAAAAAGATAAAGGACCTCGGACAGAAATCCATAGAGAATATCTGTGTCGTCAGTCCCGTTGATGTTTATGGTTACTGTTTTTCTTATGATATTGTTTTCGGGAGATAGCTTTATCATAAGGGAGATCATACCGAGGGCGCAGTTTTCGAAAAGACTGCCGATTGTTGAACCGGCAGCTTCTATTCCTACATCCGCGGTATGATCAATTATTTTAAATCCCATTATTACTTTTCCTGAAAGAATGAGTCGGAAAGTCCTGAGTTGAATACATATTTGCCATAACCAGCCTGAGCAGTGGCGGAGAGTTTTTCTGCGGGGAAGCTGAATGAAGCATTCATCTTGTCATACACCATAAAATCTCCGTCTTTGCGGTACTGGACTTCCAGAGAAATTGATCCGCCTTTTTTGTATTCGTAGATGTGTTTGGGATAGGTCAGATTTTCCTTGTCGATCCAGATTCTTTCCCTTTCCACATCACCGGCGATGGTTTTGGGGGTAAGAGTTACGAGATAGCAGTCCCTGCCGTTGAGCTTTTCAAGAGAAACCGTCGAATTGAAATCTTCCAGTTTGGGCATATTCCATCCGAAGATTTTAGGATATTTATCAAGCAGAGATGATGCTCTGTCGAGTTTAATCTTGTGCTTGTCGGGTTTTTTGAAATAATAGGTTCCGGTAAGGTTCATTCTGGGGTTCAGGAACTGGTATTTTGCCTGAAGCGAAACTCTGAGGGGCACGGTATAATCCTTGAGTGTGGGATTTATTTTTGTGATTTTATCCCAGAGTTCTTTAGCGGTAGGCGCTTTATCCGCAGCCTGTGCAGGCGCGATTCCCATAATGCTGATCAAAAAAGCTAAAAATGCAGTTACCGCAATGGTTAATACAACATTTTTCTTCATTATTTTTCATCCTTTCTATTGCTGTTACGGAGTTTGCCTTTCTTAGAGATATGTCGAAGAAACCGGCGGATTATTCTCCGTCATCACTTATAGAATTTTCCGGATTAACATGCTTTACTTTATTTCCGTTTTCCCGGGCTGTTTTCTGCCCACTCCGTAATACTCGAAGCCGAGGCCCTTCATGCGGAATGGTTCGAAGAGGTTTCTGCCGTCTATGATAACAGGGCGGTTCATTATGCTCTTTATTCTTGCAAGATCCAGACTTCTGAACTGGGACCATTCGGTTACAAGAATCATCGCATCTGCGCCTTTTACCGTTTCGTATTCATCTTCGCAGAATTCCACATTGGATATTTCCAGCTTTGCATTATCCATAGCCACAGGGTCGTAAGCTTTAACCACAGCTTTTTCTTCCCTGAGCTGTTCGATAATATCCAGTGATGGAGCTGAGCGGATGTCGTCGGTGTTTGGTTTGAATGCAATTCCCAGAATGGCGATGGTTTTGCCTTCAAGCTGATTATCAAGAGCAATTTTCAGTTTTTCCACAGCTTTGTTTCTTGCCATCTGGTTTATTGTTTCAACTTCCTTGAGAAGATTGAAATCGTATCCCAGTTTTTCCGAGATGGCGATGAAAGCTTTTACATCTTTGGGGAAGCATGATCCGCCGTATCCGATGCCAGGACGGAGGAATTCCATACCGATTCGTTTATCCAGTCCGATTCCTTTTGCCACTTTTTCCACATCGGCTCCCGAGAGTTCGCATATATGGGCTACTGCATTGATAAACGAGATCTTCACCGACAGGAATGCATTGGCGCTATGTTTGATAAGCTCTGCCGATTTGATATCGGTAAGGAGCAGGGGTGCGTTGAGGGGTTCGAAAATCTTCACGAGAAGTCCGGCGGCTGTGTCGCTGGTAACACCGATTACGATTCTGTCAGGATTAAGGAAATCGCCGATGGCTGAACCTTCCCTGAGGAATTCGGGAACCGATGCCACATCGAATTCTATGCCGGGGGCAATACTTCTTGAAATGGTCTGGGCAACCATTTCGCCTGTTCTTACCGGAACTGTGGATTTTTCAACAATAACTTTGTATGAAGTCATTTCTCTGGCTATTTCCTTGGAAACATGCTCAACAGCCGAGAGATCCGCTTCGCCGGTATCTTTGGGAGGAGTTCCCACTGCTATGAAAATCACAAGGCCATGTTTGACGCCTTCTTTGATGCTGTCGGTAAAGAAGAGTCTGCCTTCCTTGAAATTGGTGCTGACCAGACTCTGTAAGCCGGGTTCGTAGAAGGGAACTATGCCCTGTTTGAGTTTTTTTACTTTGTCGGGATTATTGTCAACACAAACCACTTCGTGGCCCAGGTCTGCCAGACAAGCGCCTGTGACGAGTCCTACATATCCGCTGCCGATAATAGTTATCTTCAAGAGACACCTCCGTTATTCTGCCTGCAATTTGTTTTTGAACCACTCGAATGTGGTTTTCAGTCCTTCTTTCAAAGGCACTGTAGGCGACCATCCCAGAATTTCCCTGGCCTTTGTAATGTCGGGTTTCCTCTGAAGAGGATCATTCTGCGGACGGGGATGGAAATTGAGGGGCATTTTCTTTCCCGCAATTTCTTCAAGAACTTCCGTAAATTCAAGGATTGTAAATTCGGATGGGTTTCCTATATTCATAGGGTTGGTGTAATCCGATTTGTAAAGGCGGAATATGCCTTCAACCAAATCATCCACAAAACAGAAACTTCTGGTCTGCTTTCCGTCTCCGAATATGCTCAGGGGTTGTCCGCTGAGAGCCTGTGAGACAAAAGCCGGTACCACCCTGCCGTCGTCAGGTCTCATACGGGGTCCGTATGTATTGAATATTCTCACTATTCTCACATCAAGTTTATGCAGATGTTTGTATGCATATATCAGAGCTTCTGAAAATCTCTTTGCTTCATCATAGACAGCCCTGACTCCCCAGGTATTTACATTTCCGTAATACTCCTCGGACTGGACCGGCACAAGGGGATCTCCGTAAACTTCAGAAGTTGAAGCCATAAGGAATCTTGCGTTCTTTTCCCTTGCCGCTTCGAGGCAGTTTCTTGTTCCAACGGAATTGACATCGAGAATTTCAAGGGGAATTCTGTCAAAATCCACAGGACTTGCCGGAGATGCAAAATGAAGAATACCATGCAAATCTCCGGATATTTTGAAAGGCTTGGTTACATCATGTTCTATAAATGTAAAGCCTTCTGATGATATGTGCTTAATATTTTCAGGGCTTCCGGTTACGAAATTGTCGATTCCCAGAACCCTGTAGCCTTCCCTGAGGAATCTTTCCACAAGATGGGAGCCGACGAAACCCGCTGCTCCGGTGATAGCTACTCTCACTGTTAACCCTCCTGTTGAGTCTATTCTATTTCTATTTTTATGGATGCCTGTCGTTTGTCTGTTTTAACCGGTATGATTATGCACAGAAGGCCCTCTCTGAAATGGGCTTTGGTGCCCTCCGGCACTACTTCGAAAGGCAATGGAACTGAACGGGAGAACATTCCTGTTTTTCTCTCCCGGGTAAAGTAATTTTCACTTTTCAATTCCGGATTTTTGGGAATTTCGCCCTGAACAATCAATATGTCTGATGTTGAGTGTATCTGAATGAGTTCTTTGCTGCAGCCTGCCAGGGGTATTTCAATATAAAGATAGTCGTCCTGCATATACATATCGATGGGGGGCTGCCATGGCAGTTCAAAGGGAGCTTTGCCCGGCTGGTAGAAAAGATCCGCCATAAGCTCGGACATGGTATTTTTGATGGTTTCCAGCCCCAGTATGGGATCCCAGCCAGCTCTCAACCCGCTCCAGGGAAGGGTCTGGGTAAGGGTCATATGGATCATTGAGCCGTTTGAATTGTCGTCTTTTACAGCTCCGGCGTTATCCTGCCCGCTCATATCCGGGCTTTCGTTTCTGTCATCTTCAGCATGCATAGATTCAACCGCCTGATCATTGTATTAAAAATGAAATGTTCGTTTATACCTCTCATTTTCCTTCAAAAGAAGAATTAGCAGGATAACTGTTATCGATATTTAAGTAATCTTACATGAAAAACTTATAAAGGGGGGAGGGCGGAGCAGTTGTCGGCAGACTGCAAAGCCCTGATGGGATATGCCTCATATTACAAGTTACTATTGCATTAATGCAGGCGAACTGGATCATATAATCCATCAGGGGATGGAAAAAAGGCTCAAATGGCACAAGATGAATTCTTTTGTCCGCGCCATAAACCTTGCCCATTACGGTGAATTAAAACCCCATAGCTGGAGTATAAGCATCGGACGGGAACCCAACAAAGTTCATCAGGAGCTTCCCACCCCTTCCATAAACGAAATGCTCAGACCCCTCAAAGAACGGGGAGTTATTATGGCAGAAGGGGAATACAGGGAATGGGAATTCTTCAAACGCCTTTACCACAGCATGCCAAAAGCTCAGGAACTTGATGAGGAGATAGTTGAAGATTATCTTTTTTATGCGGATAAAAATATTTTCAACCTCATAAAAAGAGTTTACGGCAGATGGTATTCACCGGGAGTCGGACTCAGGGAAGTTTCCGATTTCTTTCCTGATATTGCAGATTGTTTTATACCTTTCATCAACGATTTTCCATACCTGAGAAGCCGGCTGGAAGATGAAGTGGACAAAGATTTCTTCTTTAATTATGATCCCGAAAAACGGGTGATGTACATCCCAAACCACCATGTAAGCAAAGTAATCGCAGAACTGGAAAAACATAAAAATTCATTTACGCACAAACTCGAAACCGCAGGCTGGGAGCACAAAGACGCAGAAAATCTGGTAGTCCCCTTCCTCTTCGACATACTCGAATACGCAAAGCTAAATGAACGCTCAATAATGATGAGGATTTAGATTAAATTTACCACAGCCTGGTAGAAGGACGACCGTCACTCTTCCACCGGATAAAGAGCCTGTGTAAAAAACAGTTTTTTTTACAACTCTAAACCGGTTGTGAGCGGATTTGGTAGTTACCCGCTAAACCTGAACATCTGGAACCAATCCCCGGTTTTAACCGGAGGGAAGTCAGAATCCCGTAACCAAAAAACCTTCATTATTTCAGAATTTCTCTTTGATGGAATTTACTCCTCAATGGAATCATTGTTCAGTCTGATTTTTTTTATTCCGACAATGCACCTTCGATATGGTTTTTGCACAATTTCCGAAATCGGATAATCTGCTAAAATAACTGTCTTACCTTTTGCGTCTTACATGATATGATGGTATAATAAAAATACATTTTCCTTTCGTATTTCTGTCAGGAGGGGTTGTAAAATGAAAAAAATCATTGCTATAGTTGCTGCTGTTTTTCTGCTGCAGTTTTTTGCCGCCACCGGCGCCCACGCTGTTGCCACCCTCAGCGGTGTTCTTATAAAAAAAGAACCCGGGAAGCGGATGATTATAATCAAACTGAAAAGCGGCACTGAAAAGCGGATTACCCTCGCCCCCGGCTGTCAGGCATACAGGCTTAACGAAAAAGCTCTTCTCACAAGTTTTCAGCTTGGTGAGGAAATTGTGGTTAAAATCTGCAGCCCTCTCAATGAAGATCCCCTAAGAGCTGAAATTCTCATGGATAAATTTTCCGCAGCTCAGTATCTTAGCTTTAAAACCGTTACACCCACTTACGATACAAATTCAAAAAGCGGAGGCTTCGCCACCACATGCGGCGCCGCTCCCAACAGTATGCCCGCAAACAAGGGAAATTATCCCGGCGGATCCAACTGGGATACTGCAGTGGCTATGCCCACAATGAGCAGTCCCACCGGCGGAAGCATGACCGCTAACCCGGCTCCATGGGGCAGTCCGTATATAGGACCCGCCATCAGCGGCGGAGGCAGCGATGCATCATGGGGCTCTCCTGCAGGAGGAACAATCTCATCACCGGCCGGCGGCGGTCCCGGCAGCATAACAACCGATTCATCGACTTCCGGCGGAGTGGACCCCAAGGCAGGTGCTTGGGTTGCCAACCCCGTAAAACAGACAAAAAGTGCTAAACCCGTTGAAATGCAGGGCAAAATCAGCCAGATTAATGCCAATTACAACGCCATTTATGTAACACCCTTCGGCAAAACCGAAACTTATACCGTCATGGTCAGGGGAACCACCAGAGTAACTGACTTTATGACAAAACAACCCCTGACATTCAGCCAGTTCCAGATGAATCAGGTTGTTAAAATCACCGGCACAACTGCCTCTGAAGGCATAATCGACGCCTCATCCGTAATGGTTCAGAGATAAGCGGGAGTTTACTTTTTTCTGTTGAAACATCCTTAAATTCATGATTTTTACCCCTTGACAAAGATACAAATGTAACCTATAATTGTCATGAAAAGGATGTGATAGTATGGCACGCGGCAAAGAAGTATTTGAACTTCCCGGCGGCAAAGGCAAGATTACAGGCCGTCAGAAACAGGTGCTGGATTTTATCCGGCACACTATCGATATGCGGGGATACCCGCCGACAGTAAGGGACATAGCATCCCACCTCAGTATTATTTCACTTAACGCCGTCAGGGTGCATCTGTCCGCCCTTGAGAAAAAGGGTTACATTAGTGTTGAAGCCAACACCTCCCGCGGCATCAGGCTTCTCCTTGAGGAAAATCCCCAGATACCTTCATCGGTAATCCCCCTTGTGGGAAAAATCGCCGCAGGTCCCCTGTCTGCAGCTATCGAGGACAGGGAAGGCGGAATGGTGATGGATCAGGAGTTCTGGGGCAGCACCGATGAACTTTTCCTTCTCAGGGTAAAGGGCGACAGCATGGAACCCCATATCCACCCCGGCGACCTTGTAGTTGTGCGCCGCCAGCAGAACGCCGACCCCGGCGACATAGTAGCCGCCCTCATCGAAGACGAAGCCACCGTCAAGCAACTTGTCAAATCCGGCGGAAAACTCAGACTTCACGCATTCAATCCCGCTTATCAGGATATTGAGATAGGGGATAATTTCAAAATCAACGGAAAAGTTACGGGGCTCATCCGTAAGTTTCACTGATTTCCATATTCAGGGAGGTCTCACTGATCATGGTCGAGCAGATAATGGAACCTGTGGATGTTATCGCCAGCTTCTCAGGCGGACAAATACGCCCCAGAGCCTTTTTGTGGAGAAAACGGAAATATATGGTCTCCAGTGTTAATCTTGCATACTTCGGAAAAGACGGGAAAGATCCCATCTATTTTTTCTCAGTATCCGACGGAGCCAACGCCTACAAACTGTCATTCCGCCCAAGCAAAATGATCTGGAACCTGATGGAACTATATGCAGAAGGATAACCTGCGGCAAAAAAACGAAGATGTGCGCATATGGTAATCCTGTTAAATCGGTCATGAAATCCTTTATCAGGCAAGTTTTCTGACAGAGTGTTTTTAGTGCTTTTATGGTTGATAAATTGGAAAGACTATAGAAATTGAATAATGATGCGCATACCTATTACACCTGCCGTGAAGTGCAAATAAAGTGGTAGTGTGCGTAAGTGAATAGAATCCCCGCAATCCCGCAAATATAGGAAATCCTGTAGGGGAGGGTCAATGTGCTAATCTTTCATGACATTTTTTTTTGCCTGTAACTTCTCTATGCCCTCCCGCAACCAACTATCTCCAACCGCCAGCAACCCAATAACCACAAGCTCGGCCAACGACTGCCGGATCGCAGGCGTCCCGCCTGCCCCCCGGTCCCCAAAAACCTTCCGTCAACCGCCAGCAAACCTCCATAACCACAAGCCCGGCCAACAACTGCCGGATCGCAGGCGTCCCGCCTGCCCCGGGTCCCAAAAAACCATCGCCAACCGCCAGCAAACCCCCATAACCACAAGCCCGGCCAACGACTGCCGGATCGCAGGCGTCCCGCCTGCCCCGGGTCCCAAAAACTATCTCCAACCGCCAGCAAACCCATAACCACAAGCTCGGCCAACAACTGCCGGATCGCAGGCGTCCCGCCTGCCCCGGGTCCCAAAAACCATCTCCAACCGCCAGTAACCCAATAACCACAAGCCCGGCCAACAACTGCCGGATCGCAGGCGTCCCGCCTGCCCCCCCGGTCCCCAAAACCCCCGCCAACCGCCAGCGACAGTATGAGAGGTTTTCAGAGATTGTGTAAAAAATTATCTCATTAGGATCTTTTTTCAGGGTTTAACACAAAATAT
>JAJTBE010000207.1 GCA_021287065.1 Bacillota bacterium | reverse complement strand
CTATTCTTTCAGTATGACTGGTTTGCCCTGTCATTACGACCTGTTGATCTGTTTCAATAAAATTTCCGGCTATTTCTTCGGGAAAAATATCAAAATCTGTTTTCCCTATTATTTCTTCTTTCTCTTTACCGGCGTATTTTGCAAATTGGGGGTTGCAACCCATATAAACGCTTTCATTGTTTTTATAAAATACCAAATCCGGTATGGAATCGAGAATACCAGCGAGAAGAGCCGTCTGGCTGTGAAGTTCCTGTTCCTGCAGCATTTTTTCAGTAATATCAACTGCTGCGGCATAAATTGTGGTCCCATACGGCTGGGAACGCCATTCAACAAATTTATAGGAACCGTCTTTACTGCGGTATCTGTTGATAAAACCCGTTACCTGTTCCTGATTGAAAAGCTGCGCCATTTTTTCAAGGGTTGGCTGTAGATCGTCGGGATGTATGAAATCGAGGAATTTTCTGTGTTCCAGTTCTTCCTGTTTGTATCCGAGCACTCTTTCCCATTCCTTATTTACTTTGATAAAATTGCCATAAGTGTCTGCAATGCAAAGGAGATTGAGGTTTACCTTAAAGAAGTTTTCGTATTCTGCAAGCTGCTCCTTTTCTTTTGTGATATCGGAGAGAATAGTGCTAAAAGAGCCTTTTTTTGATGAAAATATAATTACTTTATACCATTTATTTAAAAGGTCGGAATACATTTCGTATTCCCGTCGTTCGCCTTCCTGCGCAGGCTTGATATATATTTCCAGATTATTTAACGGATTTTTGGGATTGCCGGCAAAAATTTCGCTTGCTTTTCTGTTTTTAATTAATTCTGACTTTACACCCAGAAAATCCCCAAAAAGATGATTCGCTTCAAGAAACTCGAAATCAACTGGTACATCATTGTTGTCTGTAATTAATATCTGGTTTGCATAACCGACAGGGGCATTCTTTATAAATTGATCGAAGAAATCAGGATTCATAATGGTCCCCTTTCCCAAAAAAAGGTAAAAAAACATCCCCAATTCATAAGTTAAATTTTTCTGACATTTTCCCTGCTAATAAAAGCAAATATGAAACATTCATTCGGGATGAAAAATAGTTGTATGAATTTTAAAAACTGAAAGCTGATCACCGGTAAGTTGATAAAATAATATTTTTAAAAGAAAACTATCAGGATTTTACGTTGAAAATAAAGAAAAAAGAAGGTATCATGTTAACATTGTTTAACAGATACATATGTTGTCCTTATAAAAACGGGCAAAATTAATGATTTCGGTTTAGGGGCAAATTCTATATAAGGGAAACCATTAAAAATGGTTTAAAGCCCGTGGTTGTGGGGTTCTGGCTACCACCGGGTTAAAACCCGGTGCTGGTTCCAGTGGCATCGGGATATGCGAAAAGCAACCAAATCCGATGTGGAAATTGGGTGGAAACAGCAAGGTAACCCCAATAACGGCAAGCATTCTCCAGGGATCGCAGGAGGGGTTTGCAACCCCGGCGCGAACCCGCAGGTTCGCCCTCAAGCCACTGAATTGAAGTTTGGATTTTTCTGAACGCTCACGAGAATTGGAGCGGTTTGCCCAGCTCCCGGAGAAAACTTTTTGAAAAAAGTTTCCTCGCGCCCACCCTGCGGGCAGGCCCCCGCCATCCCAAAACTTTTGAATTGGGGGACCGACCGGGGGGGAATGGAGACCGACCGGGGACCGGGGGGATTTGGGGACAGTCAGAGGGAACCACGCTTTTTTGGAAAAGCGAGGTTGCCCTCCGAACCTCCCTCCTTGAAAAACAGGAGTATTAAGTTGGGGATTTGAGTAAATTTTACTAATTCAGCGGCATTGGGTTGTGCGGGGGGGGCTGGCGGTTGTCGGTGGTTTTGGGGATCGGGGGACAGGCGGGACGCCTGCGATCCGGCAGTTATTGGCGGAATATAGTGGTTATGAGGTTTGCTGGCGGTTGGCCAGAGGGTGTTGCGGGAGAGCACATTGGCTCTCCCCTACAGGAATTCCAATACCGATTGTAAACATGCCGGAATGTCAGTTCCCGGAGAAAACTTTTTGAAAAAAGTTTCCTCGCGCCCACCCTGCGGGCAGGCCCCCGCCATCCCAAAACTTTTGGAATTGGGGACCGACCGGGGACCGGGAGGATTTGGGGACCCTCAGAGGTAACCACGCTTTTTTGGAAAAGCGAGGTTGCCCTCCGAACCTCCCTCCTTGAAAAACAGGAGTATGAGGTTGACGATTTGAGTGGATTTGACTAATTCAGCGGCATTTGGTTGGTTCCAATGGTATCTGGTTTTGCGAAAAACTACCAAATTCGATGTCAAAATGGGTTTGGAGTTGTGAAAAACATAGTTTTACACAATCTCTAAAAAGAACTCCTGATCGGGTTTTCAGGAACAAAAGCTATATCTTGCAGAGTTGAGGTTTGATTATGTCGGTATATAAGATTCATTCCCCCTACCCCCTTAAAGGAGATCAGGAAAGCGCTATTGAGAAGATCACAGAATCGGTATTGAAGGGCAACCGCCATCAAACCCTTCTTGGCGTTACCGGTTCGGGCAAAACATTTACCATGGCTAACATTATCGCAAGAGTCGGCAAACCTGCCCTTGTGATTTCACATAATAAGACTCTTGCAGCTCAGCTCTGTTCTGAGTTCAGGGAGTTCTTTCCGGAAAATTCCGTTGAATATTTTGTAAGTTATTATGATTATTATCAGCCTGAAGCTTATATCCCCCAGTCGGATACTTATATCGAAAAGGATTCTTCCATAAACAACGACATCGACCGCCTCAGACACTCGGCTACACAGTCACTGCTCGAACGGGATGATGTTATTATCGTTGCCAGTGTTTCGTGCATATACGGCCTTGGCTCCCCACAGGACTACAAGGATGCGGTGCTGATTCTCAAAACCGGTGAAACCGCAGACAGAAACGAAGTTCTGGAAAAGCTGATAAATATGCAGTTCAACAGAAATAATCTTGCACCGACGAGAGGCGAATTCAGAATCAGGGGGGAGATTCTTGAGATTTTCCCTGCTGATGAGGAAAAAATAGTAAGGGTTGATTTCTTCGGGGATGAAATTGAAAACATCTCAATATATCATCCTGTAACCGGAGAGCTGATAAGAAATACGGACAGAGCGGCAATTTACCCTGCCAAACACTTCATCACGCCGGGAGATAAACTTTCGAAAGCAGTAAGAAACATAGAAGATGAGGTGCGGGAGCAGATAATGAAATTCCGGGAGGAAGGAAAACTACTGGAAGCTCAGCGTATCGAAATGAGAACAAAATATGATCTTGAGATGCTTCAGGAAGCAGGCTACTGCAACGGAATCGAAAACTATTCGAGGCATCTGACAGGAAGGAAACCGGGAGAACCGCCTTACACCCTGATAGATTTCTTCCCTGATGATTTTGTGGTTTTTATTGATGAATCCCATGTTACACTGCCGCAGCTTCATGGAATGCAGCACGGAGACAGGTCGAGAAAGAAGAATCTGATTGATCACGGATTCCGGCTTCCAAGCGCATTCGACAACAGGCCCCTTTCATACGAGGAATTTATGGGAAAAGTGCCTCAGATAGTTTATGTTTCTGCTACTCCGGGAAAATTTGAAGCTGAGCGTTCGCAGGTTATTGCAGAACAGATTATCCGTCCGACAGGTCTGGTGGATCCTGAAATAATAATAAGACCTATTAAGGGGCAGGTTGATGATCTTCTGGGCGAAGTGAAGAAGAGAGCAAAAAAAGACGAAAGGGTTCTTGTTACCACTCTCACAAAAAAGATGTCGGAGGATCTTTCAGATTATCTTATCAGAGCAAATATATCATGCCGTTATCTTCATTCTGAAATAGACACTCTGGAGAGAATACAGATTCTCCGGGATTTAAGACTTGGTAAATTTGACTGTCTGGTAGGAGTCAACCTGCTGAGGGAAGGGCTTGATCTGCCGGAAGTAAGTCTGGTGGCGGTGCTGGATGCGGATAAGGAAGGTTTTCTGCGTTCGGAAACATCCCTGATTCAGACAATAGGAAGAGCAGCAAGAAATGTAAGCGGAACTGTGATTCTGTATGCGGACAACATCACAGGTTCCATTGATAAAGCAGTATCAGAAACACAGCGCCGCCGTGAAATCCAGATAAAATACAATGAAGAGCATGGAATCACCCCCCAGACAATCCGCAAACAGATTAAGGATATTCTGGAAGGTCTGTCCATTGGTGAAACTTCTGATGTTCTGAAGGTTGAAAAGAAAGATGATCTTACTATTTCAGGCCTTGCGAAGCTGGAAAAGGATATTGAAAAAGCGATGAAAGAGGCGGCGAAAAAGATGGAATTCGAATTAGCCGCCGCTTTGAGAGATGAACTTTTTGATATTCAGAAACAGTTAAAGCGAAGGATAGAGGAGATTCCCATAGGAATCGGTGAGGAAGTTCCCCTTACCTGATATAGTCATCAAACCAGTCAATAACATTACCCCAGAGAATATGCCAGTCGAGGGCGTTCATAAAATGGCCCGAATTTGGGAATTCCACATATTCAAGTTTCTGAGGAGTTCTTCTGTAATAAGGCTTCAGTTCGTTATGGAAATTTCTTGCATTATAGGCGGGGACGCTGGTGTCTTTTCCCGCATTCTGAGAAAGCAGAGCTACAGGGTAAAAAAGATGAGGGTTGCTGTGGGGGCTGTCGCCGTTAAAACCTCTCCACACCGGGGAGCCAAGAATGGGAGCAGCAGCTTTGAATCTGGGATCGGCAAGAACTCCGGCGTAGGTGATATATCCACCCATTGATATGCCTGATATACCAAGCTTTTCCACATCTGCGAATCCCATTTTGTCAAGTTCATCTATTATGCCGGGTATTTCAAGAGCAGTTTCCTTCACAAGGTTGAGGAATTTGTATTCAAAATCAGGACCTGAAAGAGAATCTCTGAGATTTACAAGCTGTCTTCCCCCATGGCCAAGATTGTCTATGGCAATGGCAAGAAATCCCCTTCCGGCTAAGCTTTCCAGCTCCTTGCGATGAGTTTCCTTACGGGAATACAGTCCGTGGTAAAAAAGAATGGTTCCCTTTGATGCAGCCCGCTCAATTTTCTCCCTGAACATCATAAGAGCAGGTGCTCCGTTAAGCTTCAGATTTACTTCGATGATTGCCATAAATACAGCTCCTGTCCGATTTCTATTCATCTGATGATATTTATATTTACTCTTTTCGGAAAAGATCTGCTTTTATGGGGAGAATAATTTTTATAAGGGATTCGGAAATTGTGTAAAAAACCAACCTGAACGAAGTAGTGCAGGTCTTTGGAGGCTGCGCCAAAACTCCGGTATGCTGTATTGCCTATGCAGTATTGCCGGATTAAGACTAAATCTCATAAAATATTTATAAATATAGAGGGAAAATGCCTGTGACACTCGAACAATTCGGCTGATTTTTGCCTTGTCTGATATTTGGAAACCTAATGAAAGCAGGCAGGCAGAAGAGGTTTTTGTAAATCAGGTAAATATCTTACCTAAAGCAGGATATTGCCTGTTCGCCGGCTGTTTGGCGTTCAGGCGGCGGTATTTTTTTGGAAACAGACGGAATAACTGGCAGATTTTCAGCACAGCTTCTGCAACAATATCTTAACTGCACAGGAAACGGAATATGCATAAAATCAGCGATCTTCACAAATTATTGTCGAAGGAAAATAAGGATCTGAAGCCGGATCATAAGTACAAAACAGCGGAAGAAGGATTGTTAAGGGCTTATTACTTCTTCAGATGGCTCGATAAAAAAGAATACGAAACCACAGATTCAGTGGTTGAAGCTATTGTAAAAAACAAACTCCCTGAACAACAGCTTGAACATTACTGCTCAGCACTGGTGATGATTGACTGTTATGAAACAGACGATCAGGTAAAAAAAGCTCTTATCTATATCAATGATGAATTCAAAAAGCAGCAGGGCGCTGATGTTCTGGATGCAATCAAAGATGCAAGAATCGAAAGAAGACTTCTGAAAAACATATACGGAATTTACAAAGATTCGGTAGATCGGTTAAAAAACCGCACTGTTGAGCTGAAATCGACAGCATCATCGGTATGGAAAACTGTAGCTGCAATACTTGTGATTGATCTGGTATTGATTTTTGCAAATGTTTATACAAATATACTCAAAGCTGCAATTCCGGCATCGGTGATGAGTGCAAATCCCTTTATCGGAGCATACGGAGGAATGATTCTGGGAGCACTCCTCTTCATTATCCCCTGCGTGTTTATTCTTTCATCATCAAAACACAAACTGAGCGAGCACAGCTCAAAGGGTTCCAGTTATCCTGAAGAGATCCTTAAAATGGAGCAAAAACTGATTGAGTTCAAAAAGAAGCTGGATGATAAGAAGATTAAAGTAGATGATATTCAGCCTTCACAGCAGCAGTAAAAACTATTTAGTAACCGCATCGGCGCCTTCACCGGCGCCTTTTTTATTTTCTATTACAATCATAATTCTGGAAGGCAGGCAAACTGCCGATTCTCCGGGGTTTTTAATCCATCCCATGTTAATACACCACCTGTCGGGACATGATGAATCTATGATTCTTGCTCTGGCATCTTCTACTTTGATTTTAACTGAACCATAATTGTTTTTAACAACAAACTGTGAATTTCCGAGAGAATATGTCTGTTTTTTTCCATCAGAATAGACAGCAAGGATTTTATTTTCGGGCGTTGGGCGAAACAGGAACATAGAGATAATTATCCCGGCTAAGGAAATAAAGATTATAAGAATATCATAAGGTTTAAGGTATTTCATCAAAAATGCAGATTCTGCAGCTTCTAAAAAAATCCCCCGCATTTTTCGGGGGATCTGCCACGCAGGGACTCATGCAGAATTATCCCGTTGAAAACCGGGATCTGCCTGGGCTCTTACTTTTCCTTGTATAGGAGGCATTTATGAAAATCCTGTTTTTTTTAAATTAAAAAATCTCATTCTTTAACTAATAACATGGTTATTGCTCAGTTTGTTCCCTGTTTTTAAAAGATTCTGCAGGATGTTAACATCGTGTTAACAGTTAATTTCTTTACAAGGCAATATCATGCTGTTATAATAATCATACCGGATTGGAAAAAAATTGCCTGAAGGAGGCATGTTAAATGGCCATAGATAGAATTGGCGTAAGCAACCAGCAGTTAATATCAAACGCCCAGCATGTCGGCAGACAGACCGAAGGCGTCCGCAGAGCCGATACAAAACCCGCAGGCGGAAACGAAGAAAGCCACGCACACCAGACTGATTCAGTTGATATTTCAGAATCAACAAGAAGAGGCCGTGAAGCCGGTGAGACTACGGGCATGGCCGGAAGACAGGGTGCAAGAGAAACCAGAACATCCGAACATGCTGAACAGGCACAGGTTGGCGGAGATGTAAGAGGCAGAGAAGATGCCGAACCCAAGCCCGCACAGACCAATGCACAGGCAACACCGGAAGAACCCGTAATGCCCCCCACTCAGGGTGGAATCGCTGAACAGCCTATGTATATTATGGGCGGACCCGGCGCTCCCGGAGGAGATGCTTCACAGACAGCAGCCCCCGGCGCAGCAGCACAGGGCGCTCCCGGCGGAGCACAGCAGACACCGCCTCCCGGGCAGGAAGCTCCTTCAATGACTGACATTGCAATGAAGCAGAAGGAAGCCCAGGAAGACATGCAGAAAGCTCAGGCGATTTATGCTGAAATGGCAGCATCACGTCAGAAGTGGCTTGCACAGATGTGGCAGATTATTCAGGATACCCAGACAGCGATTCTTACCATGATGCAGGATGCAGCAGTGAGAAGAGCAAAGATGATGGATGCCGCAGCAGCCAAATGGGCAGCTTGTCTCGGCGGTTATTAATACGACTTATCAATAGTTTATATACTGAAAGAGGCTGTGGTTACAGCCTCTTTTTTTTGAGGAATGTTTTATTTGCAAAAAGTAGATATAAACAATTTCGACAAACATTTTAACACATTGTTAATTTACATAGCTGCCAGGCTTTGATATAATTAGCTTAACCGGAACTTTCAGGTGGTTATCCGAGAGAACAGAATGAGCCATAATTGCAGTAATTAAGAAGAAACTGACTCACAAAACACCGGAAGTTGTTTTAATATCACAAGCACAGGAAAATCCAATAAGGGCACAATTCGAAAAAAATGGAAAAACAAATGAACATTTCAACTATCCGGATGTTGAAATAAAAAGACAGAAAAAGTTATTAAACTTGTTATGGGGATGTTTAAACCGAATCGCTGCGATTAGGCAGCAATTTGCGGCGCACATTCCGGAAAGGATGTAGTTCAATGTCAGTCAATTCGGTTAATGTCAGTCCTCAACGACTGATAACAAATGCACAGCAAGTTGGCAGACAGACTGAAGTTGTAAAGAAAAGCGATCTGAAGCCACAGTCAGCCGACAAATCAGACGGAGGCGCCCATGTATCTGATGATATGGTGAACCTGTCTGAATCAGCCAAACATGAACCTAAAAACAGTGGAGTTCAGGGAAACCAACAGAATTCCGGCACAACTGCCGAGGCAAAAATAGACAAGCCGGCAGAAGCAGCAAATCATCAGGAAGCTGCGGCAAGCGCCGGACCAACAGAAAATAGCACTGGCACACCCACTATCACAGCAGATGCAGTTCAGCCGCAAGCCGGTGGTATTCCCGGCGAACCGCCTATGTATATAGCAGGTGGAGCACCAGCCCCTCAGCAGGGTGCATTTCAGCAGGGAATTCCGGGACAGCAGGGTATTCCGGGACAACCTCAGGGTATGAGTGAAGCTGAAAAGGCTGAAAAAGCCAAAGAAGCTCAGGAAGACATGCAGAAAGCCCAGTCAATCTACGCTGAAATGGCTGCATCACGCCAGAAATGGCTTGCCCAGATGTGGCAGATTATTCAGGATACCCAGACGGCAATAATGCAGATGATGCAGGATTCAGCAGTGAGAAGAGCAAAAATGATGGATACTGCTGCGGCAAAATGGGCTGCCTGCCTTGGAGGCTATGATCTCCGTTAATTAGTGTAAACAAGGTAATTGTGATTTCATGTCTGATCCGACAAAAAAAGATGGCGGATCAGACATTTTTATTACAACAGACGAACTATAACAATCCTTTTCCTGATTGACTTTAGGTAAATGCCCACATATAATTAATAAAATAGTTTATCAGCAACCACACCGGATTTATATGGTAAGACCCAACAGTAACAAACATAACAGAATCAATGTTCGGAATAAGCTCGTCTATATTTTAACGGCGGCTCTGCTTTTTGTATTATTGTCAGGGAGCCTGCACAATCATTTTTGTGAAGCGGATCATATATCCGGTTTCAATATCAACAGAATTTCAAAATTAAGCCCTGAAACCAACCATCACTGCACCCTGTGCGATCTGATTTTTCTTGCATCTTCAGTGGCGCTGATTATTCTTACAGGCATACTGTTCAATCAGCAGACATTCACTTCATTATATTTATTCAATTCAAACCTGATTCCGTCTAAGGAACTTTCAGGCACAGGTTCCCGCTCCCCTCCCCTCTCCTCCCTTTAATCACTTCAACTAAATATAGGGAGGTTTTTTGTGTACAAAAAGCATTTTGTTATTTTATTATTATTTTCCTTTATATTAAATTTTGCGGGTGCTGCATTTGCATCCCCTTCGACCCAGTCGAAAAAGCAGGCAAAACCTGCAGATTCACAATCCGCTGAGAAGATGAAAAAAATGCAGAAACAGATTGATGATCTGCAGAGCGAGCTTCTTAAAATGAAGGATGAAATGGAAAAAATGAAAGCTGAGAAACAGGCAAATCAGGAAAAAACTGTTCCTCAGCCTGAAACATCACCTTCACCTTCGGAAAGCCCAGCACCGGACAATGATCAGCAGGAGCTGGAAAAGCTTCAGAAAGAGATGCAGACTGATGATGAAGATTCAAAGGAATCGGAGAAAGCAAAGCCTCAGGGAGGATCTTCATTAAACCCTGACATCAGCGTTATCGGCGATTTTGTATGGAATCTGAATCATAATAAAGACATAGACGGCGGAAATCCATTCCAGTTAAGAGAGCTTGAAATCGGAATTCAGGGAAATATCGACCCCTGGACCAGCATGGCAGCTTTCGTTTCGGTCGCGCCAGGCAGTGTTAATTCAAAAAGTTCAAAGAATCTGATATACAAGCGGGTAAAAACAGCAACTTCAAAACACGGGGATGAAGAATCAGGTACTTCCATTGATCTCGAAGAGTGTTACACAAACTTCCACAAGCTGCCTCTGGGCCTTCAGATGAAAGCGGGGAAATTCCTGATGAATTTTGGGAAAGACAATCTGCTTCATCCCCATGCAAAACCTTATGTGGACATTCCAACTGTTGTAAACAACTATCTGGGCGAAGAAGGAATGGCAGGCACCGGAGCTTCACTCAGCGCTATGATTCCCCTTGGCAGAGCTTATGGTGAAATTACCGCCGAGGCTGTCAACGATGAAAACGAAACAACCTTTTCCGGAGGAACTTCAGGCAAAGTCCTTTACAACGGACACGCCAAATTGTTTACGGATCTCAGCGAATCATCGAATATTGAAGCTGGATACTCTTATATGACAGGTTTCAATAATGAAGATGCAACAAGACTGAGCAAACTTCAGGGTGTGGATTTAACCTACAGATGGCGCCCCCTTCAGAGAGGCAGATACAATTCTGTTCTTGTCCGTGGTGAACATTTCTGGAGCAGCCGGGAAAATACAGAAGGCAGATACATCAACACCAAAGGTTACTATGGTTTTGCACAGTATCAGCTCAACAGAAACTGGTATATCGGAACCAGATACGACTATTCCGAGTATCCTTACACATCAAAGCTGCATGAAAAATCCATCAGCGGAATACTCACCTACTACCCCACCGAATTCTCCTACATGAGGCTTCAATACAAATCAACCGACAGTAATTATGCCACACCGCTTTATCAGTGGTTATTCCAGCTTAATTTTATGGTTGGTCCTCATGGAGCGCATAAATTTTAGTTTAACAGGAGGTTAACATGAATAAGACAACAGCAAAACTCAGCCGGATTGCTTTTATGATAATTGCACTGGCCATAGTGGTTATATTTTCAGCAAGCTGTGCATTTGCAAAAATGAATGTGGTAACAACAACTCCGGATCTCGCAGATATAGCTTCAAATATCGGCGGCGACAAAATTACAGTGGTTTCCATAGCAAAAGGTTATCAGGATCCTCATTTTGTGGAGGCAAAACCTTCATTTATGACTATTCTTGCAAAAGCAGATCTTTATCTGGTGACAGGAATGGAGCTTGAACAGGGATGGTCCCCCATTCTTGAGCAGGGCGCAAGAAATACTGCAGTTATGAAAGGCGGAGCTTCATACATAGATTGTTCTTCTGCAATACAACCCCTTGAGGCAAATGTAAAAGCCGACAGATCCCTTGGCGATGTTCACCCGTACGGCAACCCCCATTATCTTCTTGATCCCCAGAACGGTATTGTTGTGGCGGGCACAATTTACAAGGCATTCAAAAAGAAAGACCCTGCAAATGCTGCATATTACGAAGCAAACTACAAAACATTTGTTTCAGCGCTTACAAAAAAACAGATCGAATGGCTGAAAGCGATGAAACCTTACAAAGGGTTGAAGGTAGTTACATACCATAAAACCTGGGTTTATTTTGCCAGACGATTCGGTCTGGATGTGGTGGCGCAGGTTGAACCCAAGCCCGGAATTTCACCTTCGCCGGCACATATTGCTTCTCTTATAAAGATGATGAAAGAACAGAAAGTGAAAGTTCTGATAAGAGAACCGCATTTTGAGTCAAAGATTCCCGATATGATCTGCAGGGAAACAGGTGCGAAACAAGTGGTTATGCCTATTATGCCCGGAGGTGTTTCCGGTTCGAACAGCTATATCGGAATGTTCGATTTCATAATCAATCATCTGACTGCAGCAGCCCGCTGATAAAATGGAGTAAATAAATGGATAAACTTCTTGAATTCAGGGAAGCAGTGTTAGGTTACGGGGGAAGAGCAATTCTTCCCCCCATAAATTTTGATATACTCAAAGGTGATTTTACCGGCGTTGTTGGTCCCAACGGAGCGGGTAAGACCACTTTTCTGAGAGCAGTACTGAGCCTTATTAAACCGATCAGCGGTAAGATTGTCCGCAAATCCGGGATAAGGTTCGGTTATGTACCTCAAAAAGAGACAATCAATGAGATGTATCCTGTTTCTGCAAAAGATATAGTAATGATGAGCAGATTCCCTATGTCAGGCGCAATTCTTCCACCCGGAAAAAAAGACAGGGAAGCAGTGGCAAAGGCACTGGAAATGGTAAAAATCACAGATATTGCAAACAAAAGATACGGCGATATGTCCGGAGGGCAAAAACAAAGAACTCTCATTGCAAGGGCGCTGGCTCCGGAACCGGATGTGCTTATTCTTGACGAACCGACAAACGGCATGGATATTCTTGCGGAAAAAACCATGGTTGACCTTGTTGAAAACCTTAACAGAGAAAACGGAATTACGGTAATTATGGTTACTCATATACTGAACCTTGTTGCAAATCGTGCCGGAAGACTTCTGCTGCTTAACAATCATGTTAAAAGCGGCACTACACAGGAGCTTCTCTCCACAGAAAGTCTGACTGAGACATACAAGGGTAACATTAGCGTAATAGAGGGTCCGGATGGGAAAAAATATATTTCAGCAGTTTAAGAAAGTATAGTTATGTCAGAATTATTTCAACCGGAATTTATGAGATTCGCCCTCATTTCCAGTTCATTGATTGGATTGGTTTGTTCATGGCTTGGTGTTTATGTGGTTCTCCGCCGCATTGTTTTTGTGGGAGTTGCCCTCGCACAGATGTCCGCTCTCGGCGTGGCGGTAGGAGCTTTGCTTGATAAAGACCCAGTAACATTTGCCATGATTTTCACAATAATCGGAGTCGTGATTTTTGCTCCGGAATACGGAGGAAAGAAAATACCCGCAGAAGCGGTTATAGGTATCGGTTTTGTTGCTTCATGGGCTTTTACGATTCTCGTTTTTTCCAAAGTAGCCCATGGCGAATCAGATATGGTAAATATGATTCAGGGCAATATTCTCGGAGCAACGGAAAGAGATATCGATTCACTCCTGATGGTTCTGCTTCCTGTATCAGCAATCCACATTCTGTTTTACAAACAGTTCCTGTTTGTGTCTTTCGATTCGGAAATGGCAGGCACTCTCGGAGTCAAATCAGGGCTATGGAATTTTATTTTCTATCTGACCCTTGGAATCGTAGTCGCAGTTTCAATAAAAGTAGCCGGAGTTCTGCTGGTTTTTGCCTTCCTGCTTCTCCCTGCGGTAACAGCCCTACTTGCCGGTAAAAGCATGAAGCTTAGTTTTGCTTTGGCGGCGTTATCTGCAGTTATTTCTTCAGTAACAGGATTAATCATTTCATTTAAGGCTGATTTACCAACAGGTCCTGCCATTGCAGGCACGCTTTTTGTATTAATGCTGCTAACGGCGATAATTGCCTTTATTATTGGTAAAATCAGAAAATAAAACCGTGGCTTCAGTATTATTCCTGAACGTCAAGTATTTCATCAACTTCCCAGAGGGCGGCTCTCAGAGGTTTATTAATCTCACCAAGTTTGGTGAGTTTAATTTTTTCGGAAACAATAAGAATAGCTCGTTCAAAACCAGCTATTTTAGAAGGCTCGTTCTTGATTATTTCCAGCATTTCATTTTCAGTTTCCTGATCCGGGTCAAATCCATCTATGCTGAACAGTTCGAAAAGAGCTTCATCACTGTTCATGTTTTCATGAATAATAACAAGAAGATTCTCCCTTGCTTTCCATCTACCCTCGGTAATTATATTATCGCTTATAAACCTGTTTCTGCAGACCTGACTTAACTGAAAGGCAGCTTTACTTTTCATAACCAGCTTGGCGCTGCTTACGGTTTCTTCGTCAATTTCCCCATCCATACCCCCGGCAACCCTCCTGATTTCATCTTCAGTAGCTCCGCCTCTTAACAGACGCCATTCTGTTTCCTGTTTGTAGGCATTTTCAAATTTTTCCCTGAAACTGTCGGAAGACACTGGTGAGAGAGGTTTATCCCCGATATTTGACAATGCAGCTTCATACAGTTCTAAAGCATTTGCTCCATTTTTATAAATTTTTCTGTTGCCCGGCATGGAATCCACTTTTCCGCCCCCGGGCATACTACTAACAGTCAGGCTTGTTCCATCTTCATAATCCGCCACAACATCACAGAAAACACCAACCGCCGGATGTTCATATATTGCAGCATACACTGATTTTTCAGTATTTATCATGGCTGAAATATAAATATCCTTCATTTCTTTTATTGAGTAGAATCCTGAATTTACAAAACCGAGTTTCTGAAATTCATCTGATAACTGAGATACCCGCTTTATATCGGAAAAGCTTCCCTGACCATCATCAACAAGATGTATTTCGACAGGAGTCAAATCCTCCATGTTTTCTTCCATCAATTTTGATATATCTTCCCTGAATTTCCTGATTCTTGATCTGATATAAAGAAATGCACAAACACCGGCAATTATAAGAATTAGAAATACAAAGCCCAATAATTTGAGAAACGGACCCATTTTTATTCCCCCCTGTATTTTTTTCTCTATCTCTGGTAAATTCTTTCTGATTTTCTGCTAACCTTTCTTTTCTTAATAAAGATTTAGATAAAAATCCGAAGAAAACCTTAGTTTTATGTAAAAAAAAGAGGAAATTTATTGTCAATAAAAAAAATATCAAACAGACAAGTTTTTAAAGCATATATCTTTGCAAAAGGTATTTGTTTAAAGCTATTATTTTGTTCAACCGAAAGGAGAATACACTTGTCAAAAGTAAGAGTATTACTCAGTCTTATTGTCGTAGCTCTTCTCGCCCTCGGCTTCATCGCCGGTTGCGGAAGCAGCAGTGACGACGGCGGCGGAGACAGCTCAACCGGCACAGTTACCGGTACTGTCACCGACCAGAATTCACAGCCTATTTCAGGCGCCCTCTGCACAGTTTCAAATCTCGAAGCTAAAGCAGAATATTCAGACACCACCGATGATTCAGGTGTCTATGAAATCACATCAGTCCCCTCAGGATCATGGATCCTCACAATTTCAGCCGACGGCTTTGTAACA
>JAJTBE010000204.1 GCA_021287065.1 Bacillota bacterium | reverse complement strand
ACTGTGCCGGTTGAGCTGTCTCCGCCGCCGTCGTCACTGCTGCTTCCGCAACCGGCGATGAAACCGAGGGCGAGAAGAGCAACGACCATAAGGCTGAGTAATACTCTTACTTTAGACAAGTGCGTTCTCCTTAGTTTTATTGGGCAGGAGGATTATGATACAATCATAACCAACTGCATTTTTGAATAATATAAATATTTGTTTGAAAATATGAAAAAATCCTTGTTGGAATGCGATTAATAAAAAAAAATCCTCCGGTTTACCGGAGGATTTTTTACTTTATTACGGATTACTCCGTTAAGCTACCTAACTTTAAAACTTATTTCCATTTTCTTGCGAAGATGTCGATAATACCGGTTGTGTAGCTGTCATTGGTGAGGTTCTTGGCTGCTGTCTGCCAGACGACATAGTTGCCGTCGCCGCTCATTGCGGGTGCTGCGCAGAGTACATCGGGTACCTGGTCTGATGAACCTCTTGAAACGAGGGTATAGGTGTTTGTTCCGGCGGTTACATCTTTTACATATACTCTGGCGAGGTTGTTGGTGACATCAGATACGAGGCCGATTGTTGTTGAAAGGAATCCAACATACTGACCTGTTCTGTCCATTACGGGCTGTGTGCTGTCGCCTACGGTTCCTGAAAGAGGAATTGATACATAGGTGAGAGCTGCACTGTTGAGGTTCCAGAGGTAAACATTCTGGTTGGCGGCTGTTGAGTTGCCAAGGGTTGTTGATGCTGACTGGAATGCAATTTTTGAACCGCCTTCGCTGATGACGGGCATTGTGCAAGCCAGATCCGCAATTGTTCCGTTGTGTTTTGATACGAGGATGTTCCAGCCTGTTGAAGGATCAGCGCTGATATCATTCCGGAAAATCTGGGTAACTGCTGAAGCGGGATAACCTGCTCCGGCTGATGTGATATTGTCTGCCAGTGACTGGAATGTTGTGTAAACACCATCGTAGGAAATTGAAGGATTGGCTGATGCCGGGTTAGCAGCTCCATCCATACCTTCGGCTGATGCTGTTGTAATGTCAAGCATTCTTCTGACACCGGGGACCATGTCTGTTACTGTCACATAGTAAATGTGGCTGTAAGCTGCGGTGTGGGTGATGTTGCCAATGTCTGTTGCCAGTGATTCGAAAACAACTTTGGTTCCGTCGCCGCTGATTTTGGGATTGTTTGAAGCAGCGCCGCCGCCGTTGTTTGAATTAGCTGATGCATTTGAAATTCTGGCGATAGCATTGTCAGAAAGTCTGACCATGAAAATGTCGCCGTTATTGGTTGTTGCAAGGCCGTTTGCGAGAATATCGGTAGCAACTGATTTGAATACTACATAAGCACCATTGCCGCTGATGGCGGGTACTGTTGAGTTTCCGTTGGCACCGGCTGTTGAACCTGAAACCAGATTGTTGTTTGAAACTCTGGTAATGGTTCCGGTATCTCTTGTCCATACATAAATATGGGAGGGTGTTGTTGAGGGATTGTTCCAGTTGACGATAACATTGCCATTGCTGACAAATACTACTTTTGAGCCGTCGTTTGATACATCGGGATCTGAAGCATCGTTAACCTCGGGAAGGTTGATTCTCTTCGAAACCCATGTTGTTACGCCTGTTGTGGCTGTTGTTGTCAGTGTTACGGTTGTTGCTGTAACTGTTGTATCAGCTTCTACTGTAACATCCTGGGTTTTGCTGTCATAACCGGTTTTTGCATAGGCAAGGGTTCTGACGCCGGGGGTGAGGTTTTCCATAAGATAAGCGCCGTTTGAATCGGTTGTGGCTGTACCTTTCTGGAGTGATACTGTAACATCGGCGAGAGCTGAACCGCTGGCATCGACGACTTTACCGGCTACATTACCGTATCCCGGTGAAGGGGTGGGTGATGTTGTTGAGCTGGCAGTCATTGAAATATCCTTGGTTACTGTTGCGTCTGCTGTTACTGTAACTGTTGAGCTGTATGATGTATATCCTGTGGCAGTGGCAGTTACTGTCTGTGTGCCTGCAGCTACATCGGCAGCTGTGTATGTTCCGTCGGTCGCGCTGGTTGTTGAAACCGAACCGACTGTTACAGCGGCGCCTGAAATTACTGAGCTGTCGCTGCTTGATGTTACTGTTCCGGTAACATTGCCGTAACCTTCAACGGCCATTTCGACATCGGGTACTTCAGTTGTGTCGCCGCCGACTACAGTAATGTCCTCACTCTGGCTGACATAACCGTCAGCAGTGATTGTGAGAGGCCATGTTCCCTCGGGTACGCTGGTGATTTCGTAGACACCTGAATCATCGGTGGTGTCTGTGTAGTCTGATTTTGCACTTGTTGTTGTAACTGTGCAAAGTGCACCTGAAATAGGCTGTGAATTCTGGTCGGTTACAGTACCCGTAATTGTTCCGGTTGAACTGTCCGAGCCGCCGTCATCGCTGCTGCTTCCGCAACCGGCAACAAAGCCGAGGGCGAGAAGGGCGACAACCAGGAGGGTGAGCATTACTCTTACTTTTGACAAGTGAGTTCTCCTTTCGTTATTGAGATATTATAACACCAAACAGTTTCTGATTTTGATTACCTGTTTGGCAGTGATTATGTCTGTATAATTTATAATATTTTTCTGTTTTCCTTCCGAATAATTCCTGCCCTAACCCTCAAAACCCCTGTTTCAGGTCATTTCCGGGGAAGGGTTTTTGCCTTTGAAGGCGTATAAATAAAGGAGAAGAGTGAGGTGTAGTTATGAATATAAAACTTTCTTGTAATTTCGTAATAGTTTCTTTACTTTTGCTGAACATTTTCTTGATGTGTCCATCAGCAATAGCGGCAAAGCAAGATGTACCAAAGGAACAACAGCATGTGCTCAGTCTTGAGAATCTTGCTTCAATCGAACCGAATTTTAACTATGATCTGTCCCCTGATGGGAGGAATGTCATCTATGTCAATAATATCAAGGGTTACGATCAGATTTTCTCCATGAAGCTCAAAGGTGGTGCACCAACCAGAATCACAGGTATGATGCAGGATTTCGAAGATCCCCGCTGGTCTCCTGATGGAAAGAGGATTGCCTGTGTGTCAAAGGATCAAATATGGGTCATGGACGCCACCGGCAGGAACCTTCAAAAGCTTACAAATCACGGCGCCGGAGCAAAATTACCCCGGTGGTCCCCCGATGGAAAATACATTGCCTTTTACTCCAGAGCAAAAGGATGGGACCAAATATGGCTTGTAAAGCCTGATGGCACTGGCCTCAGAAGGATTGTAAACATCACAAACGACTTCGAATCACTGGAATGGTCCCCGGATTGTAAATATATATTAGCCACTGCCTATGACGAAAAAAACGGTTATAAGTGTGATATTTATAAGTTTGATATAAGCAATGGTAAATATGAAAATATAACACTAAGAGATAACTCAACCAATCTTACTCCCAGGTGGTCCCCCGATGGCAAATTTATTGCTTTTGTTTCAAATAGGAACGGGTGGGATCACATCTACAGGATGAACTCTGACGGAACAAACATAGTTCAGCTTTCAGCCGGAAATTTTGAGTACTCTGAGCCAAACTGGTCTCCCGATGGTAAATGGATATGCTTTCTTCAGGATTTTCAGGGACAGAGAAGGCTTATGAAAGCTGCCTCAACCGGAGGAACTCCTGTAAGAATAGACGGCTCACAGGAAGGTGTTTGCTTTTTCGAAGCCTGGACTCCCGATTCAAAGGAGATAGTAGCCCAGTTTTCATCGGTTTCCCAGCCTGCATCACTGCGGATTTATAAGGCAGATGGTTCAGAGGTAAGGGAGATTACATCCTCCTTTACTCAGGGGCTTAAACCTTCGGATTTTATAATTCCCGAATATGTAAACTTTAAGGCGAGAGATGGACTCGTTATTCATGGATATCTTTATAAACCCCGTAATATGATAAAAGGCAAAAAATACCCGGCTGTAATAATAGCCCATGGCGGCCCTACATGGCAGTATGGTTACGGTTTTGAACCTTTTTCTTCGTTTCTTGCACAGGAAGGATATGTGGTTTTTGGAGTCGATTTCAGAGGAAGCACAGGTTATGGCCTCGCCTTCCAGAAAGCAAATGACGGGGAGTGGGGCAACAAGGATCTGTTTGATGTAATTGATGCGAAAAAATACCTTGTGTCCCTCGGTTTCGTAGATCAGGAAAAAGTCGCCATACATGGGGGATCCTATGGTGGTTATATGACTCTTTGCGGCATGACAAAAGCCCCTGGCGAATTCTGCTGCGGTGTTGCTCTTTATGGCGATTCCGAACTTTCCGAATCATACAGGCATGGCGATCGTCCCGGCAGACTTGACCTTCATAAGGAAATGGGCGATCCCGAATTAAACAGAGATAAATACAAAAGAGGTTCACCTCTCTATTTTACAGAGAATATTCAGGATCCGGTGATGATTCAGCATGGAAAAAAAGATCCCCGGGTAGTGCCTCTTATGTCAGAACTGATGATTGAAAAGATGAAAATCGAAGGGAAATTCCATAAGGTAAAATTCTTTGCCAACGAACCTCATGGTTTTTATGAACCGGAAAATGATCTTGAATCAATGGAAATGACATTTATGTTTCTGGAGAAATATTGTAAAGGTCTGAATATGGATGATCCTGAGGATGTGGAACCTTAATCCCTGATTAATTATTTAGCGGATCATCAAAATGAAGCTGCAGGAGCCGAAAGGAGCGGATATGTTGCCGGATTACAGGAAAATTGCAAATACCGGGGGCTTGTTGTTATTTATGATCATTTCCCTGCTCCTTCCGGTTCAGGCAGATGAGAACAGCGCCGGGAATTTACTGCACAAAGCAGATGATTTAATCGGCAATTCCGATTATACATCCGCCTTAAAAACTCTGGACGAGGCTTTTACTTCTGCAGTGAAAACCGGCGACATTAAAACTCAGCTCAATTCTCTGCTTCTTCAGTATCGGTGCCGGTTTGAAACCGCTGATTATAACAATGCAATTATTGCTGCTCAAAAGAGTCTGGATTTATTATCTCAGTATGATAAATCCGATTTGTCCGAAAAACAGAAAAATGAGCTTCTTTTCTTTTTCAGAACAAAACTCACCGAAGCTTACTGCGAGAGAAAAGCTTATGACAAAGCCTGGGAATTAATGGATGAACTGGAACAGGCCGACAGAAAAAGCTTCAGTAAAAACACAAACATCCGTTTTTACATCACCCGTGGAAAGCTTCTGAAAACTAAGGAAGATTTTGACCTTTCCATAAAAAACTTTGAAGAAGCGGCGAAGTTATCTTCAGATGAAAATGATATTTACTCGGAAGTTACATCTGTATGCGGCCTTGTCAGAATGCTTGCTGCAAAAAGAGATTTTGAAAAAGCCGGCGGAAAACTTGCGGAAATCCAGATGAAATCTGCAGAATGCCCTGCTCTTTATCTCCAGCTTCTGATACTTCAGACTTATGCAGAACTTAAAGCAGATGAGGAAAAGAAGCCTTCATTGTCCCATGCATTTGCTGCCCTTGCCCTTGCCTCGTCTATGGGAAACAAAGGTAAACAATCAGATATACTTATCTGGATAGGTTCTTTTCTTGAGGATAAGGGGGACTTGGAAAAAGCTTGCGAATTTATTAAAAAAGCCAATAAACTTGCTGTTGAATCAGGAAATACATACCAGCAGTTCAGGTCGGCTTATGAGCTTCTCGGAGCTTCTTCAGATTATGGCTTAAAACCGGTTTTTGAGGAAGCAAAAGGCATGCTTCTTGCTGCGGGAGATGCTTCCCCTTTTGTTTATGATAGGCTTTCGTCAGCTTATTATACTGCAAGGGCTATACAATATACCGAAAAAAAACTCGATTTAGCGGAAAAGCTCACCATTGATCTTATCGAACAATCGGAAAAGCAGCAACAGCATAAAATGCAGGTTCAATCTCTTTATATACTTGGAAATATTTATATTTCCAAAGCCAGATACGAAGATGCAATAGTCTGCTATAGAAAAGCTATTGAAGTTTACGGTAAACTGCCACCTCAAAAGGAATACATGGATAAATACTTTTTTGTTTACTGTACAAAGACATATCTTCTGAACAGTATCGGAACCGCATATCTGCTTCTGAATGATTATGGCAAAGCAACTCAGGTTTTCAGGGATTCTATCGTGGCAGATACATCCCGTGATGCTGCTTTTATCAGAATGTGGCCCAGAACAAGCCTTCTGGCGGTTTGTCTTCTTTCTTACGATTTTTCATCTGCAAGGGAAGTCATAATCGATTCCCTCAGGGATTTCAAAACAATAAAAAATCCGATTAAACGGGCTGTCGCATACAACATGCTTATTACCTTTCTTTCCGGTTTTTCAAAGCAGAGAGGCATAAATAATACCGATTTCCTGAATCAGTCTGAAAGTAGTTCTCCGGGTTCCATAATAAAAGAAAAATTCTTCTCCAACGCCGAACTTGTGAAAGAGTTCGAAGATGCCTACAAAGACTGGATTAAATATTCCGAAGAAAGAAATGATTACTCATCCCTGTCACTGGCTTATGTTTTTCAGGGATTTCTTTTCAGCACCATCAATAAAGACACAGAAGCACTTGATTCAATCAACAAAGGTATTGAGTATGCAAAAACCAGTAATATATCAAGATTTGAAGGGATAGGTTATATCTATTTATCTGATTTATATATAAAGCAAAAAAATTATCAGGAAGCATTCAGGGTTAACCTTCTTGGACTTGATTGCGCAAAGAAAAACGGTGATCATGAAAGTGAATACAGAAGCCTGATTTATCTCGGGTTAATATCAAAACAGCTTAATAAACCGGATCTGGCTGAAAAATATATTAAGCAGGCTCTGGAAAAATGTGCTCAAACCGGATATACAAATTTCAAAGGCTCAACATTAATTATTCTTTCAAATTTGTATTACATGGAAAAGAAATATTATGAATCTCAGCAGCTTATTCTTGAAGCTCTTAAAATATTCAGAAAAACCGGTGAAAGAAGCAGGACGGCATATTGCCTCTTTGCTGCAGCAAGAAATTACAGATATCTGAATTCGGGAAAAGAAGAAATTCCTTCACTTTACAAAGAAGCTTACGAGCTTTATCTGAGCCTCGGTTCCATGTTCGAACTCCGTGATGTTGCTATCAGCTATGGAGAATGGCTTCTGTCCGAAGGCAGGGAAAAAGAGGCTCTTGATGTTTATCTCAAAGCTATTGATGCGTTTATCGGGTGGCGGGACAAACTTCCGGCATACACTGGCAGAGATAAACTCGTTGATATAAGGGAAAACAGAATCCTGTTTGAAGGCGCTGTCAATCTTCTGATAAAATTCAACCGATATGAGGAAGCCCTTAAATATCTGAGCCTGTCAAAATCAGTGGAACTTGTTGACAGTTTTAATGCTGCAGAAATAAAAACAGGAGATCCGGCAGGGCAGCAGCTTCTTGTAAAAATTGACGATCTGAAAAGCAGAATGATTCTTCTTTCAAGGCAGATTGAAGATGAAAAGGATCTGAAAAGAAAACAGTCCCTCAGTGGAATATTAGCTTCAACCAGAGAAGATTTTTTCAGGGCAATGAATGAAATCCGCAGCAAAAATCCTGATCTTGAGCAGCTTCTTGCCGTAAGAGGCACTGAACTTGCCTCTCTTCAGAAGGTTATTCCCTCCGATTGTGTTCTTGTGGAATACTATCCATCAGGTGAAAAACTCTACATTTTTATCGTTACTTCAGGCTCCCTCAAAATCAGACAGATCGAAATCAAACGGGAAAGGCTTTACGAAGCAGTTAAAAATTACCGTCTGGCGATACTTGAAAAGCAGGATATTAATTCTGAAAAATTTGTATCAGAACGCCAATTCCTCTATTCCTGCCTGATAGGTTCAATTAAAGATGAAATTGCAGATAAAAGGAATGTTCTCGCAGTTCCCGGAGGCATGCTGTGGTATCTTCCCCTTGAAACTCTGGGAGCTGAAAAGGATAAATATTTCCTTCAGGAAAAAAATGTAAGCTATATTTCGTCTTCATCAGTATTAACCGGAGGAAACCGTAATAATACCTCCGCTGTATTAGCAGCATTCGGAGCACCTTCGGGCAGCGGCCTTCCCTTTTCAGCAGAAGAAGTAAAAAACATCGGCGGAATATATCCCGGAAGCTTTATTTTTATCGGAGAAAATGCTACAAAAGCCAACTTTATGAAGGCTGCCCCGAAAAGCTCCATGATTCATATTGCAACTCACAGCCATCTTGATAAAAAAGATATAAACAATTCATTTATCAGTTTTGCCGGAGCAGATGGCACATTAAAACTCGGTGAAATCTATGGGATTCACCTTCCCGCTTCTTCCCTTGTTGTTCTCAGTTCGTGCGAAAGTGCGCTTGGTGATGACGCTCCCGGAGCAGAATTCGCTTCTCTTGGTACAGCCTTTGGAATGGCGGGGGCTTCGTCGGTTATTGCATCTCTGTGGAAGGTTGAGGATTCATCCTGCTCGGTGCTTTTCAGCGAATTTTACAAAAATCTCAAAATGGGAAAATCCCGCAGCGAATCCCTTCGTCTTGCAAAACTGAAATTACTCTCTTCCCCTGCAACCGCCCACCCATACTACTGGGGAGCCTTTATTCTCACCGGGGACTGGCGCTGACAGTGTTTTCCTCTTTTTCAGGTTCTTTATTTATTGGTCCGTCACCGTAAATTTTTGCATATTCTTCCATAATTTCATCGGCAAGGGAAACCGCAGTTTCGCCGGCAAGCCCACCCGATCTTTCGAGGAAAACAGTTAAAACAACATTGGGATTGTCGGTAGGTCCGAATCCCACCACCCAAGTATGATTTCTTCCATGTGGGTTTTCCGGGCAGGGGAAACTTTCTGCCGTTCCTGTTTTAGCTGCAAAAGGCAGACCTTTGACTTTCAGTCTTTTTGCGGTTCCTTTTTTCACTGCAAGAGCCATGCCATCAGCTATTGCATCAAAATTTGCGGGATCAACTTTTGCTTTTCTGAAAACAACTCCCGGAAATCTTCTAAGTAGTGTGCCGTCACATTTTTCCGCTTTTCCAAGCAAATGAGGTCTGTAAGCAAAACCTCTGTTTGCAACAATCTGTGTTGCAACTGCCATCTGAAGTGGGGTAACGGCAAGGTATCCCTGTCCTATGGAAAGATTGACCGTATCTCCTGTGTACCAGTGTTCTTTAAGATCATGCTGTTTCCATTTGGGATCTGGTAACAATCCTCTGGTTTCGCCGGGGAGGTCAATACCTGTTTTCTGGCCTATTCCAAACTGTTTCGAATAGGATACAAGCCTATCTATGCCAAGGCTTTCACCCAGAAAGTAAAATACTGTATCGCATGATTCTGCTATGGATTCGGGAAAATCAATTTTTCCATGCCCTGATTTCACGAAGCACCATATTGTGGAATTTCCCACTTTATACTGACCGCTGCAGTAAAAAGGCGAATATCTTGTGCATATTCTTTCCTGTAACGCCGCAGCCCCGGTGATCATCTTGTATGTCGAAGCTGCAGGATAACCGCCGCAGATGTTGCGGTTGAGGAGAGGATAATCCTCTCTCTTTATCAATGCGCTGTATTCTTTATTTGAAATGCCTCTGGCAAACATATTGGGATCAAATCCCGGATAGCTTGCCATAGCTATAACTTCGCCGCTCTTAGCATCCATAAGGATAGCGGAACCTGCAAGCCTTTCCTTGCAGATGATGGAGAGGGAATCTATATATGTTTTAAGGATTTTCTCAACTGCCTGCTGAAGTCTGAGATCTATTGTCAGGTAGAGATTGTATCCGGGTTTGGGTTGTGTTTCCTTCAATTCTCCCACGACTTTGCCCGCAGCGTTTACTACTTCCTCTTTCTCTCCGAATCTTCCCTGAAGATACGGATCATAAAACTTTTCGAGTCCGTCTTTGCCGATTACATCTCCCTGTTTCCGGGTTTTATTTGCAGTCTCCTTGAGTTCATCATCGGTGATTTCCCCCACATATCCGAGAATATGGGAAAGACATTCGCCGTTGGGGTATTCCCTCACAGGCTGAACTTCAAGATACAGTCCGGGCAAATCCGCCTGAATCTCAGCAACTTTCATCATAGTTGCCATATCAGCCTTAGGCTTTATAACTACTTTCTGATAAATGTTGTCTTCGTTGGCTTTCAGAAGTTTAATTATACGATCAGGCTTCATATCAATCACTTTGCTCAGTTTTCTCGCAAATACATTGATATCGTCTATTTCGTATAAAACGGCACAAATATTAAGGCGGGGCACATCTTTGGCAAGAACCAGCCCGTTTCTGTCCAGTATAAGGCCCCTTGGTGCTGCTACATAAGTCTTTCTGACCACATTAAACCGGGCGATTTTTCCGTATTTATCGCCGCGTACAAGCTGAAGCCAGGCCAGTCTGCCCACAAGGACGCAGCATAACAGGCCTATGATTAGTATCATAAGGTTCAGCTTCTTAATCAATCAGCATAACTCCGTTCAGATCAGGGAATTCTTCTTTTTCCGGAATATCCCCAGAAACCTGATATTCTCTCTGTTCCCGTATTTTTCTCCAGACCTTCCGACTGCATTCTGAATGCTTCAACAATTCCCGGAACCAGCAGGATATTACCAGCTTCATCCCTTGGAATCTGAAGTCTGTATTCACAGAGAGTACCTAATTCAACTCTTGCGCTTTTTGCAAGGTTGAAAAGACCTTTCAGTTTGTAAAGCAGTGCTGTTAAGCCGCTTGATGTGAAGTATGAATAAGGTTCGATTTCAGAAAGGGCTTTTTCAAAATCTGCCTCATTCTTAAATACCTTCACGCTGCCCGAAAGATCATCCTCGCTCTTTTTTGCTGTAACAAGGGTTGCGCTGGGTCTGAGATCCACAAATCCGTTGTTGGCAAAATGGAACTCAGTATATTTGTCGTAATGTCCCCGGTTTTTTCCTGATTTTCTGAAAGATTCGTATAAATGTTCGGTAACGCTGTTCTTTGCTTTCATCAGTATATCAAGGGGAGCAACATAGTATCCCGATCTTACGAATGTTTTACCGTTCTTTTCAAAAAGGAACGGAGAGCCGAGGGACGGGATAGCCCATATTGCATGCAGAACTTCTTTCAGAATTCTGTGGTAAGCTTCATTCCGGGTAGGGAATATGGTTGTTTTAAGCGGGTTTATTGGTGCGAGATCCGCAGGCTCGTTTGCAGTAGCCATAATTACGAGATCCTGTCTGAGTTTTTCAGGATCCCATGTCATAACATCTTCAAATGTAAGTCTGCGGGAGTATCTTACAAAGAAATTCCGTGCGTTAAAATGCTCCAGATCCGTATCGGAACCAAGTATATCAAGATTAAGTGTTCTCAGTCTGTGAAGCAGAATAAGCATGTTGAGGGTGTGAAGTTCGCCCTGATGCTTTGCAGAGCCAAGATCCTGAAGAGCCTGAGGTTCAAGCCCTTTTAGCTGGCTGTTGAAAATCTGAGGCTGATACAGGAAATCAAATACCATTCTGCTGTTGTCTGTTTCAGCATAATAACATACATTGTCGGTAAACCACGGGTAGAGTGGATCATCTCCCGCTATGGCTGTGTTTGACAGAACAACTGCCAGCTCGCTGGGTGATGTAACCTTCATAATTCTGTAAAGTGCATCAGCATTGGCAATGGAGAAGAACCCGTTTTCTCCGCTCTGAACAACATAATCACAGATTATATTGTGCCCCCGGTCGAACTGAACCGGTTCCGCTGACTCTTCGCCAAATTCAACTGTTATGGGTTTAAAGGATTTGATAATACCTTCGCGCAGGTCTTTGTCATCCAGAATTGATGCACCTTCTCTGGCGGATTCTTCAAGCCTTGCCCTTATGTCGCCTTTTATTGGGACACTCTTCTTTACTGTAACTCCATCAATACCGATAGCTGCAGCGGTAACCAGAACATTTGCCCCGCCTCCTGCGTAAAGTTTCGAAAGCTTTTCTGCAAAAATCTGCTTGTAGCGGAGCCTTTCATCAAGAGCGCTGTGGGCGAAGCCCATTCTGATGATCCTTTTTCCATCAGCTGTGGCGTCATACATTCCGCCTACTGCGGTTGTGTGTGCAATGAGAATTTCGTTGGCAAGATTGCCTTTCATCTGGGCAAGATCATCCCTGATGCCTTCGAGGAAAAGGGTTTTGATGTCTTCAACAGTATCCGGATCCGTAATACCGAGGAGTCTGCATATTTCCTCAAGGTTGGTCAGATGATACGCGCAGACGCTTGCAAGGGGAATACCTACCACAACGGATTGAAATCTGAAATCATCGGGGAGATTCCGCTCTTTTTTATATAATTCAAGAAAACCGGTAAAAGGTTTCTGAAGTTTTTCCCTGATTGTTTTTTTTAGAAGTTCTGTTTTCTGCTCAACCGGCGTATCTGTCTCAAGCCCGTGATTTTTCAGAAAAGTTTCGATTAATTCAACTCTTTCCCGTTTTGTCTTTTTATTCAAATCAGACAGATCGGGTATTTCAGGTTTTATGGATAAAAGTCTCAGGTCGAAAAATATACCTGAAGGGGTAACATAGCCTTTTTTATCACAGGCAACAGGCTCTTTATCCTTGCCGTATTTCATTTCACAATATTGAAAAATGCGTGTGGTGAATTTTCTTATTTCGTTTTTTGTAAGACCTGTAATGACTATTCTGGGCATTTCACCTTCTACAGGTTTTCTTTTCTCCATAAGTTCTTCGTATAATCCCTCAAGATGAAATGCTGTGGTGCCGCCGACAGCTCCTGTGCCTCCGATAATAACATGAACATCGCTGAATACATTAGGTCTTTCAAGCGCTCTGTAATGGCTTGCTCTCAGTCTTTTATAATCCATGCCGGGACTCCTTTCAATAATCAATTTTCCAGGTTGAAATAGCTGAGCGGTTATTCATTTCTCCGCAAAGCACTTCAAGCATCAGTTCCCTGACGGTGCTGTTATTTTCGTATAAACCGAGAAGCCACGACAGCTTGGAATATGCAGCTTCCCGCGTAATATCCCTTAAAAAAAGTGCTCCTAAATCGAGGAATCGACGGGCTGTCTCGTATTCAACCCTGACTCCTCCCTTATAGCATCTTGTAACCACACAAATGATAACTCCCGAATCCAGAGCCAGTTTAACAGGCTGCTCCAGTGAATAAGGGCCTTCAAAGGGAAGATTTCCCATTCCGTAAGCTTCCAGAATCACGGCTCTGTAACCTGATTTTATTAGATACCCCAGCAACTCAGGCTTCATTCCCGGATGAATGGGAATCATCGCAGCCTTATCACTCCAGGCAAATCTGAATCTTTCCTTCTCATTGGGCCTCAGGGCGCTTTCCAGAGGACTGTGGATCTCGTGGTGGAGGGCGTCCACATGTCCCAGAGGAAGAAAATTGGGAGAATCAAATGCATCAAACCCCTGAGAATCAGCTTTTGTTACTCTGTTGCCCCTGAAAAGGTGTTTCCCGAAAAACACTGTGACTTCAGGTATATCTTCACAGGAGAACATAATTGAATAATAGATGTTTCCCGGTGCATCCGAACCAAGCTCGTTAAGGGGTTTCTGCGAACCGGTAATCACAACCGGTTTATGAATTTCCTCAAGCCAGAATGACAGGAAGGAAGAAAGATAAGCCAGAGTATCGGTTCCCGTAAGTACGACAAAACCGTCATAATCCTTATAATTCGAGGCAATGGCATTAAAAACCGGTTTCATAAGCCCCGGATGGAGGTTTGAGCTGTCGATGCTGTTTATTTTTTCATAATGAATTTCAACAGGCCTCTTGATACGGTAAATCAGACTGAGGATTTCCTCTTTACCGTCAACAGGCTGCAATACGCCTTCAAACCGCTTCATCGAAACGGTTCCGCCGTTATCAATTATCAAAATCCGCTTTTTCATCAAATTCTCCTGAACCAAGTAGCACGCATCTATCGCAAAGCTTCATAGGCTAAAACCTCAACCCCATACTTCTGTTTTTCAAGGAGAGAGGTTCGGAGGCAATGCCACTGAATTAGTAAAAATTACTCCAATTTCCAGCCCAATACTCATGTTTTTCAAGGAGGGAGGTTCGGAGGGAAACCCGCTTTTCCAAAAAAGCGTGGTTCCCTCTGAGGGTCCCAAAACCCCTTGGTTCGTGGGTCCTCAGATCCCCCGGTCCCCAATGCCACTGAATTAACAAAATTCACTCAAATCCCCAAGCCGAATACTCCTGTTTTTCAAGGAGGGAGGTTCGGAGGGTAACCTCGCTTTTCCAAAAAAGCGTGGTTACCTCTGAGGGTCCCCAAACCCTACGGTTCTTGGGTCCTCAGATCCCCACGGTCCCCGGTCGGTCCCCAATTCCAAAAGTTTTGGGATGGCGGGTGCCTGCCCGCAGGGTGGGCGCGAGGAAACTTTTTTTCAAAAAGTTTTCTCCGGGAGCTGGGCAAACCGTTGTTTAGGTTGTTTACCGTTTTGGTTCGCTCTGGGGCGAACCTGCGGGTTCGCGTCGGGGTTGCAAACCCCTCCTACGATTGCTGGCGAATGCTTGCCGTTATTTGGTTCGCCAGCCTCTCAGGTCCAATGCCGCTGAGTGAGTAAAACTTACTCCGATTTCCAGCCAATTACTCCTGTTTTTCAAGGAGGGAGGTTCGGAGGGTAACCTCGCTTTTCCAAAAAAGCGTGGTTCCCTCTGAGGGTCCCCAAACCCTACGGTTCTTAGGTCCTCAGACCCCCACGGTCCCCGGTCGGTCCCCAATTCCAAAAGTTTTGGGAAGGCGGGTGCCTGCCCGCAGGGTGGGCGCGAGGAAACTTTTTTCAAAAAAGTTTCATCTGGGAGCTGGGCAAAACCATCTGACTAACCTTTTCCGAACAAACTGATCACATACATGTCCTGCACATCTTCCCTGATTGCTTTGAGCTTTTGTGATTCCCTGAATACTCCGTGAACCGTTTTTGCCCCAAGGGACGGATAACCGGTGATGGGAGCCGGATGGCCCGAATCATCGTCAGAAAGGCGCCGCATATGGACAAGAAGAATATGCCCGCCGGGATTCAGGGCAGAAATGAATTTATCCCTTACCGCTGCTATTCTTTCCGGTTTATCCATATAATAAAGAACTTCACTGCAGACAATAAGATCCCATTTGCCTGAAAGCTCTTCTTTCTCAATATCCATCTGAATAAATTCGATATTGCAGCGGTCGGAATTTTTCTCCTTCGCCCTGTCTATAGCTGTCTGGGAAATATCTGCTGCGGTCATAGTTTTGCAGATACAGGACATCATCCTTGTAAAAACACCTTCCGAACAGCCTGCTTCAAGAACTGTTTCAAAAGGAATATCACAAAGAATTTCCAGGGTTCTCCTGTATTTTTCCTTTTCATATTCGGAATTTTCATAGTTCCATGGATCTTTTTTCAAAGAATACAAAGACTCAAAAAAATCCGAACATTCGGGAGTTTCCTTCTTCAGTATGCTTCCTACCACACCTGTGGCGCATTTTAAAGTTTTAAAAAACATATTACTCTGTTTCCAGGAGCGTGTCACCACGGGGGATAACTTCTCCGATAATTTCCGAATAGGTTTCTCCCGTTTCTCGCAGTTTTTGCCTTAATCCTTCTGCCTTTTCGGGAGAAATACATATTAAAAGACCGCCTGATGTCTGGGCGTCTGTCATTATCATCCGGGTCTGCTCATCAGTGCTGTCGTGCCAGAATACAGCTTCATCCGCATATTGGCGATTGCGCTTTGAACCGCCGGGATAAGCTCCTTTTTCGAGAAGTTCTCTCGTCCCGGGTATTACCGGCACTTTATCCGCATAAAATCTGATGGATACCCCTGAACCTTCCGCAAGATTTCTTGCATGCCCCATCAAGCCGAATCCGGTTATATCCGTAGCTGCACCGGCGCCAAATTCCATCATCACGGCCGATGAATTTTTATTCAGCCTCGACATATGGAATATAGCTTCTTTTTCAACTTCAACAGGTGCAAAATCTCTTTTGATTGCCGTTGTGATTATTCCAATACCAAGAGGCTTTGTCAGAATCAGCAGTTCTCCGGCTCTGGCTCCGGAATTTGGCGTAAAAGCTTTGTCCGGAAGAATTCCTGTAACGGAAAGTCCGTATTTTATTTCCTTGTCAACAACAGTGTGCCCGCCAAGAATAACAGCCCCAGCTTCCGTAGCTTTGTCAAATCCTCCCCGGAGTATATCCCGGAGAATTCCTGCATCCAGATCCGACGGAAAGCCTACCAGATTAAGGGCAGTAACAGGAACACCACCCATTGCGTAAACATCGCTCAGAGCATTTGCCGCTGCAATCATCCCGAAATCGTAGGGATCATTAACCATTGGCGGAAAAAAGTCCACTGTCTGAACAAGGGTTGTGGTTTCGTTTAGTCTGAAAATGCCTGCATCATCCGAATAATAAGCTCCCGCAAGCACTCTCGGATCCTCTTTGTAAGGCAGATCCTGCCTGATATTCCGAAGGTCGCACGGACCCATCTTAGCTGCTCAACCTGCGCCTGCAGCATATCTGGTAAGTTTTACCGGTTCGTTCATTTGTGCGCCTCCTTCTTACATTTTCATAAGGTCAGTTTGCCGAACTGAATGAAACCCCTTCCTGAAAAAATCGATTTTCATACCATATCAGAGGATCTTGTTTGAGAATATGGAAATTACCTGAAAATATATAATAGCAAGGGTTTTAAAATGAAAAAAATTTATCCTGTCACATTTACAGATCCGAAAAATGCACATTTCACCAAAATCGGTGGTTCGACGATTATAGAATTTTCTCCGGACAAAAGTAGTTTTATGGATTCTCAGACAAGCTGGCTGTCAATCTCTTTAATTGTTGGCGCTCCTATTGCTTTTATTTTTATTCTTAATATATTCAGATCTACATCGGGAGGTTGTTTTTCTGTATTTCCTCTGATTGTTGGCGGATCCTGGTTGTTTTATTTTTTATCATACTTCAATAATATACTTAATTACACCAATGGAAAAAAGAAAATTATTATAACCGGGGAGATTCTTGAAATATCGGAAGGTAATCGGTTGTGGACAAAAAAGGAAGTTTATCACAAGGAAAATGTTGAAAGTTTTATTATCGGTCAAAGAAAACAACCTGCAGCTCCGGGAACTCTGGATGGCTGGCTGAATGCTTTGACGGATATGGAATTGTATAATCCTGAAAAGGATTTTATCATGTCATTTGTCCATAATGGAAAGAAAATTATCATTTCAATGGCAGATGATGAGAAAAGCCTTGCCGGACTGAAGAATCATCTGATGAAAACAGGCTTCTTCGATAAAAAGGCTAAAGCAACCGTTGACAAAATAGATAAAACAGGTGAAATAGATGAAAATGATGATATAATAAAGGCTCCTGATGATATTTTATGAATTTATGAATCATGGAAAGCCGGTTAATCTGCCATAATACAAACAGGGGGAACCATGGACAGAAGATATATACCTGTATCTCTTGAAAATCCCGCAAATACTGTAATAAAGCAAAACGGTGATTTTCTTGAAATTCTGTTTAAACCGGACAGGGATAATGCCCAGAATATGCAGACTATCGCCCTCGCTTCGTTTTTTATTATATGGGTTTGTGTGATTGCCTATCTGCAGAGTTTTGATCCGAAAGCAGCACAGATGGCAGCTGCGCGGATGCCTGTGGGCACTTTTCTCGTTCTGTTCATCGCAGTTGTGTATCTGCTGTTTGTAATGAATCACATGCTTATCTATTTTTTTGGCGGCAAAAGGATTCTTATAAATAATGAAATTTTACAGATTACTGTTCAGAAAGGTATTCTGACCGGAAACAGGCTTTTTGAAAAACAGGAAACCGGAAATCTTGCAGTTACAGTAAACAATTCTGATCAAAGCCTCGATTTGATGGGGTGTATCGGCGTAATGTTCTGCAAATTTATCAGGATCGACTATGATGAAAAAAGATACGCCCTGACTTTCATCAGTAAAAATGAAACGGTAACAGTTGCAATCTCAGATAACGAAGCAGAACTCGAATCTTTGAAAAATATGATAATGAAAACCGGATTCTTCGATAATGAATCCGATGCTTCTTCCAAAAACTCCCTCAGCCCGGAGAACGATATTATAAAAGCTCCTGATAATCTATAATTTCAATGAAAGGTAATGACGGTTCAGGGTAGAATCAATAAGGAAATATAAAGATTTTCAGGGACGGAAACAACCGGATAATGAGTAATTCCATTCTTACATTCAATAATCCGAGAAGTATGAAGGCAAACAAACTGGATAGCGGTATTGAATTTGTATTTACCCCTGAAAAAAACTGCGCCACTACTGGCATTGCAGCATTCCTCGGAGTCTGGCTCCTCGGCTGGCTTGGCGGCGAAATTGCTGCAATCTCAGCTCTTATCACCGGAAACGCCAAATCAGGATACTGTTTTCTTATATTCTGGCTTACAGGCTGGAGCGTAGGCGGTTTTATCTTTATCAATATTTTCCTTGCTCTGCTATTCGGAAAAAGAGTTCTCAGGATAAAACCTCTTTCTCTGGAGATTCAGGACACCTTTGGCTTGTGGAGAAAACGAAGCTATTTCCCGATGTCTGATGTCCATAATCTCAGGATCGACACAGAAGAACAGAAAACCCACGATGACAAACCTTATACACTCTGGTGCATTTCTGCGGACTGTGGAGACAAAAGAACAGTTCTGGCTTCATCCGCTAAAGAAAGTGATCTGACTGAAGTTTTCGAAACAATGAAAAACAGCGGACTGTTTAGCCCGAACCTTCAAAAAAATACCGATGCAGCAAGTGAAGCCGGGAAGGAAAATGCCCCGGAAAATTCAACAATACCGGAACAAGAAAAATCAACACAGGGTGGAACCGATGACGAAATGTATTTTCCCGATCTGCCCGATGATTTGAAATAACAGCATTAACAAACAGGTATTTATTATGGTTTTTAATACTCTCTCATTTCAATCCCCGAAAAATATGAAAGTCAACAAACTTCCTGACGGACTTGAACTTTCGTTTTTACCCGACAGAAGCATCGGAAGTATATTCAGTATTGTTTTTCTTTGTATATGGCTTATCGGATGGTTTATTGGAGAAACTGCCGTTTTATTTGCTTTTGTTACCGGCTCGGTAAAATCCGATTCATTTCTTTTTATGTTTTTATGGATAACAATGTGGAGTCTTGGAGGATTCATGGCAATAAATGCTTTTCTTGCATTAGCTTTTGGAAAGCGTATTGTAACTATCCGACACGATTCACTCCATATTATAGAATCCTTTGGAGTATGGAGGAAAAATAATTTTTTTCCAATGTCAAGAGTAAGGAACCTGAGAAGAGATAGTGAAAAAAAAATGGGTAATTATGGCTCTTACATTCTTCATGTTATTTCCGTTGACTGTAATAAAAATCAGACTGTTCTGATTTCCTCCAGAGATGAAAAAGAGCTTGATCAACCTTATGAACTGCTAAAGGAAAGCGGCCTTTTTGGCCCGGTAATGTTGTCGGGTTATATATCATCTGCAAAACAGACCGAAACAATCTCTCAGGCTCCTCAACTTCAGTCAGAAAAAAAAGATGAAGCAGACCTCAGGCCTGATAGTGGCGGCGAAGAAAAAGCATCGGAAGATAATATGTATTTCCCCGATATACCGGATGACTTAAAATAACTAATGATTTTTAATCCGGCAAAGGAACTTGCACTTTTTTAAGGAAAAAATAGAAGAATTATCGATTTGCGGAGGTTTATTATGAAATGTAATGCAGGACTAATCGGACTGGCCGTTATGGGGCAGAACCTTGTTCTTAATATGGAAAGAAACGGATTTTCCGTAGCGGTTTTCAACCGGACTTCCGCAAAAACCGATGAGTTTATGAAAGAAAAAGCTGAAGGCAAAAATATTACTCCTGCCAGAACAATCGCAGAATTTGTAAACCTTCTCGAATCACCCCGCAAAATTTTTATTATGGTAAAAGCAGGACAACCTGTGGATGATACAATCGAAGCTCTGCTTCCTCATCTGGATAAAGGCGACATAATCGTTGACGGCGGCAATTCCCACTATCCTGACACCCGGCGCAGAGACAAATTTCTTGCAGAAAAAGAAATCCGTTTTATGGGGACAGGAATCAGCGGCGGGGAAGAAGGAGCCCTCAACGGTGCCTGTATAATGCCCGGCGGGGATAAAGAAGCTTTTGCTCTGGTCGAAAATATTCTCAATGCAATTTCCGCAAAGGTGAACAATGAACCCTGCTGCGCATATATGGGTCCCCGGGATGCAGGACATTTTGTAAAAATGGTCCACAACGGAATTGAATATGCGGATATGCAGGTGATTGCAGAGGTTTATGATTTTCTTAAAAGATTTATGGGAATGCAGGCTTCTGATATCAGAGATACTTTCATAAGCTGGAATGAAGGAGTTCTGAATTCATATCTGCTGGAAATCACTATCGATATTCTTAATGTAAACGATCCCGGAAATGGCAGGCTGCTCCTTGATTACATCCTTGATTCCGCACAGCAGAAGGGAACCGGAAAATGGACATCTCAGGCTGCCCTTGAACTCGGCGCTCCGATTCCAGCTATAGATGCCGCACTATTCGCCCGCATTATTTCTTCGATGAAAGATGAAAGGGTGAAAGCTGCCAATTTCTACGAATACAAAGACGACACTTCAGGATTTGACCCTTTAAATCCAATGTATGGTTCTCTGATTAATACAGCAAGAATTGCACTTCTCTGTTCCCGTATTTCTGTTTATGCACAGGGGATGGCAATGCTGAAAAAAGCATCGCTTGAATTTGGCTTCGAACTTGATTTGTCGGTTATTGCTAAAATCTGGAGAGGAGGCTGCATTATCAGATCGGCTTTACTGGAATCAATTAGCGAAGCTTTTACTAAAAATCCGGATCTGGACAGCCTTCTGATGGATAATTATTTTTCAGTGATGCTCAAAAAAGGAAGAGTCAGGTGGGGGGAAATTGTAAGCTTTTCTGTAGCTGCGGAAGTAGCCTGCCCGGCAATTTCATCCTGCATTCAGTATTTTGACTCATACAGAACACCAAGGCTCCCTGCAAACCTCATACAGGCACAGCGTGATTACTTCGGAGCGCATACCTACAAACGCATAGACAAGGAAGGAAACTTCCACACCGACTGGAAAACCAAACCCTGAATCTGAGATATTGAATAAAACTGCTATTTTCATAGCACCAAAATTGTTTGAATACCAATAAACTGTTACAATACCAATAAACTATTCCAATACCAAATTGGGTTATTTGTCGTTAAGCCTGAAATCATTGGAACCAACCCCTGATTTTAATCATGGAGCAGGTGAAACCCCACAACCAGAACCTCCCGAAACTACACCCCCCCAATACTCTTGTTTTTCAAGGAGGGAGGTTCGGAGGGTAACCTCGCTTTTTTAAAAAAGCGTGGTTACCTCTGACGGTCCCCAAATCCCCACGGTCCCTTGTCGGTCCCCAATTCCAAAAGTTTTGGGAAGGAGGTCCGGAGGAAACTTTTTTCAAAAAGTTTTCTCTGGGAGCTTGGCAAACCGATACAAGCCTCGTGAGCGATTATATAAATCCATGCCTTAATTCATGGGCGTCCCGCCTGCCCCCAGGTCCCACAACCCCCCGCCAACCGCCAGCACTCCCCATAACCGTAAGCCTGACCAACACCTGCCGGATCACAGGCGTCCCCGCCCGCTCCCGGGTCCCAAAACCCCATGCCAACCGCCAGCAAACCTTATAACGGCAATCTTTGCAAAGGATTGTAGGAGGGGTTTGCAACCCCGACGCGGACCCGCAGGGTTCGCCCCGTCAGGGCATTCTGAGTCAAACTCCATACCCGATGCCACCGAATTAAAGCAGAGATTTATCTGATTCACTCACAGGAATCATAACCATTCGCCCAGCTCCCAGAGGGAACTTTTTGAAAAAAGTTTCCTCACGCCCACCCTGCGGGCAGGCACCCGCCATCCCAAAGCTTTTGGAATCAGAGACCGACCGGGGACCGCGGGGTTAGAGAACCGGGGGAATCAGTTACCCTCAGAGGGAACCACGCTTTTTTGGAAAAAGCGAGGTTTCCTCGGAACATCCTTCCTTGAAAAACAGGAGTATTTGGCTGGAAACTGGAGTCAATTTTAATAATTCAGTGACATTGGTTCCAGGAGCATCGGATTTAGCGGGAAACTACCACACTCGATGTAGAAATGGTTTGGAGTTATCGTAAGAGTAGTTTTTACACAATCTTTCAAACCATTGGTTTACAAAAAGGGAAATACATTCTCTTCCAAAAATATCAATAGAAATTTCTTAAAAAATAATAATCGGAGGATATAATGGGAATTTATCTTGATTCGGCAGTCATAAGCGAAATAAAGGAATTCATCGAACTGCCCTTTGTTGAAGGTGTAACCACCAATCCCACTCTTATTGCGAAAGCCCTTGGCAGGGATACGATTACCTGGGCTGAGTTCGAAGCTCATATCAAACAGATCGGTGAGCTTGTTGACGGTGATATTTTCGTTCAGACCAACCATAAGGATGCAAAAGGCATGGTTGAGGATGGCAAAAAAATTCATGCTGTTCTCGGCACAAAAGCAGTAATAAAAATACCTGCAACTTCAGAGGGGTTAAAAGCTATATCGGAACTGGCAGACAACGATATCCGTACAGCGGCTACTGCGGTATTTACCGGCGTGCAGGCATATCTGGCAATGCTTTCCGGAGCTGATTTTGTAATTCCTTATTATTCAAGAGTTCAGAAAGCTGCCAATGATGGTCTGGATTTGGTTGAAGATATTCTTGACATTATCGAATCGCAGGAAATGGAATCCCAGCTTCTTGTTGCAAGTATAAAGAACAATTTTGATGTGCTTGAGATTATCAGAGCCGGTGCTCATGCCATTACAATTCCTGCGGATATAATTAAAGAGCTGCTTGCTCATCATCAAACTGAAGACGCTCAGGCAGCTTTTAATAAATCTCTGACTGTTAAGGGCTAATTTTTTAAACTGAAAGATCAACGGTGGGTTTGGTGGAACTTCCATCCGAACCCGCCGATCCCGTATCTACATGCAATTGTCCTGAACCTGCAATAAGCCTGCCGCATTCGGGGCAGAACTCCCCAAAGGAGACACTCTGCTGGTATAGCATTTCCAGACCCTTGGGCTGCTGAACTTCCTCTGAACTTTGCCTTCTGCTGCAGGTTTTACATTCTTTTGGCCCAATCTGACTCTTCTTTACATCCTCAACTGATTTACTTCCTGTAGTTTCATCTTTTCTCATCACTGCTGTTTCCCGCTGAACATTGCCGTCAGGAGAAGCTTCGTTGGTCTGGATGGATCCGGTTGCGACAGCAGTTTTATATTGAGTCGCTGATCTATAGGTCTGCAGAGTCTGCCACCTTTCGCCACTGTTTATGCTTTCAAGCCTCTCGATCATGATTCTCACCTGCTGATTTTCGATTATTTTCCTTTGTCAGAAAATTTTTATAATTTACATGTTAATTATCGGCACAATCCCGATTTTTTTTAAGGGAAAATTCTGAAATAATTTTCAGCCGAATAAAAAAAGCTGCTCGGCTCCTTATGGTTGAGGGAGGTAACCGGGCAGCTTTCAGGGAGAATACTTAAACCTTTACATCCACGCCTGTAGGTTGTGTGTTATTATTCTGGTTGCCGGAGTCTTTTGGTCCGGTAACGGTAGTTGCCTGTCCCCCTGCGATTATTATTTTTCCGCACTCGGGACATATATCTGTGAATATTCTTACCTGTTGGTATTTTACTTCGCGGCCGCTCATGCCCGCTTCGGTTTTTGCGTTGGAGATATGTTCGCTTTCATGCGCCATTACAGCGCTCATTGCAGCTCCCTGTGCTACATGGGTCGGGGTTTTGAATGAAACACCCGGATCATTGGATACATCTACATATTGGCGGTTTTTGCAGGTCTGGCATTCTTTTATTCCGATTTTGGGAGGAGGAGTTTTGTCGAATTCAGCTTTCTGATTCTGGTCCTTTCTCATAACCGCAGTATCTCTCTGAACATTTCCCTCAGGCGAAGCATTATTGGTTTGAACAGAAGTCGGGCTGTTTGAGGCAGCTTTCATCTGGTTCATTGATCTGTAATTCTGCAGAGCCTGCCATCTTTCGTTGTTTTTTATGCTTTCAATAGCTTCGAACATAATGTTCACCCACTGTATGTTTTAATAGTAACCCGTAAATGCCGGCTTCCCGCATGTCTTTTATCGGCACAAATTGTAGTCTTTTAATAGCAACAATAGCAAGAGTTTGAAAATTCCCGCGTTTTTTATGATAAATTTAAAATAGTTAAGCTGAATTCCACCGGATTTCCGTGTTGTCTTTTATATACCGCTCTTCCAACACCACCGCATGCCGACAATGCCCATGAATTAAGGCATGGATTTATATAATCGCTCACGAGGGTTATGTCGATTCACCCAGCTCCCAGAGAAAACTTTTTGAAAAAAGTTTCCTCCGGACCTCCTTCCCAAAACTTTTGAATTGAGAGACCGACGGGGGGGACCGTGGGGTTTGGGGGCCGTCAGAGGTAACCACGCTTTTTTAAAAAAGCGAGGTTACCCTCCGAACCTCCCTCCTTGAAAAACAGGAGTATTGGGCGAGTGGATTTGAGTGGGTTTTACTAATTCAGTAGCATTGCGCCTGCTGTCCCTGATTTTTCAAAAATAATCACAGGGGCTATCTGGTGGCTATGTTGCCGATATTATCAACAGAAGTTCTGAATAGTCTTATTCCAATCAGGTAGTAGAAGACAAAGGCACAAACAGGCTGTATGTATTGCATGTATTTTATAAACATAAACGGACCCGGAAAATCCGGTATTGCATTGCGGTTCATCATTTCCATGAAGATTACAGACCATACGGTAGAAAGCGGATTGACAGAGGAAATAATCATATTGATTACCATTGGGACCATGTTCATATATTGTCCGCCATAAATACTGAAAGCGGCAAAAATAAACCCTGTTGCCATTCCGCCGAATAAATACATTCCTATGGTCAGAAGAAAGAGTGTGCCCATAGAGCCGCTTCTGGCAGACATAGCGCTGAATGCCTTTGAAGAATGAAACAGGCCTACGGCGGCAAAAAAGGCAATGTCGGCAAGGGTCAGCAAATACATCAGGGTAATAGTCAGCCAGTTAACGCCCGCTAATACTCCTATGAGAGCAAATACGGGCAGCAGCATGGTAACTTCTCTTGCAAGAGGGAAAAAAGTAGTCCAGAATTTCCCTTTTGCTATCTCAAGGGGACTCATTACTGTAACCGCAAGACTTTCAAAAGTTCTTCTTTCCCGTTCGCCTGCTATAGCATCGGAAGAATATGCGGCGGCTCTGTAACAGTAAACAAGCACCTGTAAAAAACACATCGCAATAAAACCTGATTTGAAAGCGGCATAAAATGTGGAACTGTTGGTGCTTTCAGCAATGGCGCCTACAGCAGCGGGAATCATAAGTATGACAAGATACCCGGTAAAATCCGGCAGCTTTAGTTTTACTTTGCTGCTTTTTCTCTGTTTTATCTTTATGTCGTTTATAAAAACAGGATTAGAAAATAAGCTGGCAAGGCCTGTCTGTATCTTTTTCAAAAAACTCATCCTGCACCTCCGGAATTAATAATAACCGGAATCCGTTGTAACCGGATTTTGCATCAACACAACACTAATTGTCGTCAATTGATCATAACATATTTTTGGTAAATGTTAAATATTCCTCATTACTTAGTTTACCTTTTATCTGTTGATTCTGTAAGGAAAACTCCCGTTGTGCCTTTATTCGGTTTGTTAGAAATCAGGGTGTTGTTTTTTTTGCTTTAGGGATATTTCTGAGCGGATTAAGACCATTGAAAACCTGCCGGTACTGAAAATATATAATCAAACCCCATGCCACAACAGCCCATACAATAAAGAGCAAGTTTAGCGAGCTAAGTTGTATATCTTTGCCTTCGATTATCCATCTGAAGAGAACTGAATACATATAGCTAAAAGGATTTAACAGTCCGGGCCAGATTGACGAATTATAATGGTCAATCAACTGGCTTAGCTTGGAAACCATAGCAAACAAATCAGATTTGAAATATAGCAGAAAGATGTGGATAATAGCCAGGTTTATGAAATAATAAAACTGGTAAGCCAGGAAGACAATGGTTAAGCTATCTGCTGCTTTCTTTGCATTCGAAAAACTGTCAGCGCAGACTGATGCTTTCAGTCCGAAAACAATGCCTGCGGCAATATTGGCTAAAGTAATAAAATAAATCAGAAACATTGGTAATATCGATATATTGCAGACAATTCCCCCAATCATAAACAGTGGGAAAAACCAGGTGAGTTCGATAAAAAGCGGATAAAAGACGAACATAAACTTTCCAATGATAATATCATCCGTTGTCAGCATTGTGGAAAATAAACAATCGAGAGTTCCGCTCTCTTTTTCTCTGATTATAAGACCGCCTGCCTGTATACACGCTCTGTATGTATAGAAAAAAATCTGAAAAATCACGAAATATACGAACATTGTGCCGGAAAAAGAAACTGCACCGGTGGCGCCGGAAATAATGATCAGGATGATTGCAGCCAGATAAACTGTTTTCATCCGGTTCTGAAAATGAGACTTCTCGTTCTTTGCCCATTGACATAAGTCTTTAATGTACACCGGGTTTTTCAGAAGTTTTTTTATACCCGTTTTAATTTTTTCATAAAGCATGACACTTCATCCCTTCGTGCCATAGTGATTAGATTATATCATAAATATTGCGGATTTTCATCAAAGAAGGTTTCTGTTCACTTTTTCATTCTGCAGGATAGAACCCTATTCGCGGGGAAGTGATATTGAGCCAAAAGGGGGTTGATTGAAATTAAACTCAAGCGTAACATACGGGTTGATAAGAAGAAAACCTATATCAGGTTTGCGTTCTTTCTTCTTTTGATTATTGCTGCCTTTGTTGTGGGTTTGAACTATTTTATCATAGCCAACGAGCCTCTGACAAAATCCGCAAGACTGAAAATAAGAAGCCTTCTTTTTACGATGCGTATGAAAGAAACCTCCTATCAGATTGGGCAGCCTATCGAAATAGAACTTGAAGCCAGAAATATCAGCTATAAGCCGGTAACGCTGAAATTTGACGAAAATCTTGAGTATGATTTCAGTGTGTTAAAAGAGAAAAATTTTATTTTTGCCCGTATTCCTATGACGATATGGCGTTTTTCCGCTAACCGCGGCGCTGAGCATAAACCCCACACGGTAACGCTTCAGCCTCAGGAAGTATTAACATATAGTGCTGCCTGGGATCAGAAAGATTATACCGGCAAGCAGGTTTCTCCCGGCAGATATATCATAACGGGAACCATCAACCTCGCCGGTCAGAGTGCTGAACTCCAGATGCGCGGTAAAATGGGCGGCAAATAGATTATATAGGCTTTCATAAATAAAAACTGCTCTTCATAGCCGGAATTTTTCCGAAGAGCAGTTCGTTTAATATCTTTTTGTTAAATCGGGCAATCTACCCGGTTGGATCAAAGCCAGTCCTGTTTTTTCATAACTGCGCGAAGTTTCTTCAGGGCATCTTCTTCTTTTTGTCTGATTCTTTCTTTGCTGATGCCGAATTGGTTTGAAATCTCCTGCAGAGTGCAGACATTGCCGTCTATAAGCCCGAAGCGCAGGCAGATAATCTTCTTTTCCCTGTCGCTGAGGGTTGCAAATACATTGGCAAGTTCTTCCCTGATGAGATCCGTATCAGGTGTGGTTTCAACCGGTACGAGATCTCCCACTGTTGTTTCTTCATCGCCGATTGGAGCTTCCAGCGAAAGGGGATCCTGTGCCACATTGAGGATGTTTTTGATTCTCTGAACCATTTTGCCTTCCATCTCGCCCACTTTGAGGTCAACCAGAGGGTGATCCATCGAAATCTGTTTTCTTACTCTTCTGCAGACTTTTCTCCAGGCTTTTTCCCTTGAAACCGGCAGAAGCTCCCTTGCAGTCTCTTCCACGGACGGAGGCCTGTTGTACTTTTGCATGAAAGATAATGAATATTTAGCAAATTTCTGGAAAATATCTGAAATATGGACGGGGAGTCTGATCGTTCTGCCGTTGTTTGCAAGGCCCCTTATAAGAGCCTGTCTAATCCACCAGGTGGCATAAGTGGCAAACCTGCAACCTCTTTCGGGGTCAAATTTTTCCACTGCTTCAATCAGACCGAGGTTTCCTTCCTGAATTAAATCCTGAAAGGTAAGTCCAAGGCCCAGGAATTTTTTTGCAAGACTTATCACAAGACGGAGGTTAGATTCGATTAGTGCCTGACGGGCTTCTTCATCGTCATACTCTCTGATGAGGTGTGATAGTGCTACTTCTTCTTCTGCTGTGAGAAGGGGGATCTTATTTACTTCAAAAAGGTAAGCAGAAAGGCTGTTTATATTTTCATAGGGTATATGGTGCGAGCCTTTTGATCTTCTTTCCTTTATTTTGCCTGCTAATGTGCTGATCTCATCATCCGTTAATCTTATAACCGCAGATTCTACGGGGAGGGGTTCTGACACTAAAGCTAAAGCCATCATTGTTCAGTACTCTCCATCTTGAAAAAATGTGAAATTACATTTACAATTTTACATGTTAGAAAGCAAGTTTACATCATACCCATATATGAAAAATTTCACAAACTCCTCAACTACAGGATGAGATTTCTTTATTTTGTTTTGGAAGGACAAGCGGACCCGTTAAAGAATAAGACAACATAAAGCTTTTGAATAAACTGCATCCCGGTAAAAACCGCAGAGATGCATATTTGGAGTGGATATGGCTAAAAATGTTATTACGTTTCAGTATATTTTCAAGTTCGATAACGGAACAGAAAGGCAGTTCGTAATAACAATTGATGAGCTGACGCTTAACATCATACCTACACAGAAAGACGAAATCCCTGAATGGACCAATCTTTCATTCTGTCAGTGCCCCAACTGCCCGGTTGATCCTAATTACAACAAACATTGTCAGGTTGCTGTTAATATGGTTGATCTGATTGAGTTTTTCTATAATTTCGTATCAATCGAAGATGTTGAAACCATTGTAAACACAGATGAAAGAACCTATGTAAAAAGAGCATCCCTCCAGTCAGGGCTCAGTTCACTTATGGGTATTATTATGGCGACCAGCGGTTGCCCAATCCTCGACAGACTAAAACCTATGGTCCGCTTCCATCTTCCCTTTGCCTCATCTCTCGACACTGCATACAGAGCCATGTCAATGTATCTCATGGCACAGTTCTTTATCGAAAAACGGGGTGGAGAACCGGACTGGAATCTGAAAAACCTGTCAAAACTATATGGCGAAATCGAAATCGTCAACAAAGCTTTTGCCCGCAGACTCAAGGAAAACACAAAAGAGGATGCAAGCGTTAACGCTCTTGTCATACTTCATAGTTTTGCCAGTTATGTCAAGTTTATCCTCGACAGAAAACTACTTTCCGAAATTGAAGTTCTTTTCGAAGATTACACTTAACCACATGCTTTTTTGACATATCCTTCGAACCAGGATGTCCGCCGCTGGTGTATATTTCTGTATTGTCACAATTTGCGGCGCATTGAAGGTTTTTTTCGTAAAAAAAGGTTATGTCGGAAAATCCGTAAATAAAACTTGAGAAATCTTAACCTGAAAAAGTAAAAAGGGGAGGAAGGCAGCATTAAAAAGACATTGATATCAATAACAATACTGTTGCTTCTTGCTGCATCATTTTTACTTTTAACGGCGGTATGCTGTGATTTTTTCAGTGTTTACATACCCGGAATCACAATGATAATACCGGCGCAATACAGACAAGCAGATGCTTCTGCAGCGGAAATTCAGCAGCAGAAAGTTGATTCGGGCAAAGAAGTTGTCATAGTGGAAAAGGGTTCTCTGAGTAAAGATAAAAATAATCAGTCAAAATGACAGACTTTGTGGAGTTTTGTTATGAAGAGAAAAAAAGGTATTCTATTTGTATGTTCGGGACCTTCAGGCGTTGGAAAAAGCGCCATAATGGAAGGTATTCTGAAATCTGACGGCAACCTCGTTTTTTCAGTTTCCGCCACTACCCGGAAACCCAGGGAAGTGGAAATGGACGGAGTTCATTATACTTTTGTCAGTGATGAACAGTTTGAAAAAATGATTGAGGAAGAAAAATTCCTCGAATGGGTAAGGGTGCACGACAATTATTACGGAACACCCAGAGATTTGGTTGAACAGACCCTTGAGGAAGGCAGGGACATGATCCTCGATATCGATGTTCAGGGCGGAATTAAAGTCATGGACAGCAGGCCTGAGAGCACTTTCGTTTTTATTGCTCCGCCTGATATGGATGTTAATGTTCTGCGTCAGAGACTCAACGGAAGAAATACCGAAGCTCAGGAACAGATTGAAAACCGGCTTAAAGTTGCCGAAGAAGAACTGAAGAATGCATTCCAGTATGATTATATAGTGTTTAATGACAGTCTCAGCGAAGCTGCGGACCATCTCAAAGCGGTTATTACTGCTGAAAGATGCAGAGCTATTCGTTATTTTGCAGCACAGGAAGATAATCAGGAAGCATAAGAAAGGAGATATCCATGGTAGATCCATCTATTGATGAAATACTTGATCCCAAGAGAAATCTTAATATCGACAGCAAATTTGAGCTTATTACGATGATCTCAAAAAGAACAAAGCAGATAAACAACGGTGCTGAGATTCTTGTTGACACAAGAGACAAAAAGCCCGTAACCATTGCTCTGCAGGAGATCCATGCATCAAAGATAAAGCCCGTTAAGAAGGAGCTTAAAAAGGTGGAGTAAATTGAATATTCCGCTTTTTATCAGAACCGGCCTGTTATCAATACTGATATTTGCCTTCATATTCTGCGGGGCGGCTGTAGCCGAACAATCCCGGTATGGAGGCACATTAATATTTGGAAGTATGGGGGAGCCTCTCGAACTCGATCCGGGAGTTATACTCGACAGTGAGTCTTCACAGGTGGCTAATGCCATCTTCGAACCTCTCATTAAGTATGATTCCATGCGAGACAGGTATATTCCCCTGCTTGCTTCAGGCTGGGATGTTTCACCAGACCAGAAAACATATACATTCTTTCTCCGCAAAAATGTAAAATTCCACGATGGAACCACATTTAATTCAGGAGCTGTTAAGTTCTCCTGGGAAAGACAGATGCTGGTCAATCATCCGTTTCATATTACATCATACGGAAGCTTCATCTATTACCGCTCCCTGTGGGGCGGGTATCCCGGAAACATCAGGGAAATCAAAATCATAGATAATTATACCGTTCAGGTTAAGCTCTACAGCAGAAGCTACCGTTTTCTGAAGGATATTTCATCGATTCAGTTTGCCATTGTAAGCCCCAGAGCGGTTTTCGACCATAAAGACACATTCTGCAACTTACCCGTAGGAACAGGACCTTTTCGTTTTGTGGAATGGCGCCGCTGGCAGAGGCTTGTTCTCGAAGCCAACAAAGACTACTGGGGTGGAAGACCCTACATCGACCGCCTTGTCTTCGAACCTGTACCCGGTGAAAAATCCCGTAGACGGCACATGGAACGGGGCAGGTTTGATATGATGGAAAACCCCAGCACCGACTTTATTTACAATATCAATATAAAGAGAAAATATCCCGATCTCAAACTTGCGGTTATGCCCGGCACAAATTTTTCGTTTCTTGCGGTCAACTGCCAGAAAGCTCCATTTAACAACAGCGATGTCAGAGTCGCTCTCAACTACGCCATCGACAGAAAGCGAATTCTCAGGGACATAAATGAAAATATGCCTCTGGCTTCTTCTCCCTTCGAAACCCTCTGGGGACAGAACATAGAAGGAAAAGCTTACACCCTTGATCACGATATGGCAAGAAAGCTGTTTGCCAAAGCCGGTTATTCGAGGGGATTTGAAGTGGACCTCTGGTATCCCAAGGTTTCCCGTCCTTACCTTACCGACCCTGAAAGAGTGGCGAAAGGTATTGCCCAGAGTCTCAGGGAAGTGGGCCTTCGTGTAAACCTGAAAGGCGTGAAGTGGGAAGTTTATACCGAAAAACTCCGTCAGGGAGAATACGAACTGGCTTTGACCGGTTTTGTGGGAATCAATTATGATCCTGACACATATTTCGAAATGAACTGGGACAGAAATAACGCAATAATCGGCGGAACCAACATCAGTTTTTACAGAAGCGACAGAATTCATTCCCTCCTCACTGCAAGCCGCTTTGAGCCTGATGCATCAAGAAGGGCGAGGAATTACGAATCCATTCAGAAAATCATTTCCGATGATTCCCCCATAGTGCCGTTATACTTCAACAATACTTCCGTTGTTCTCAATAAAAAGGTCAATGGGTTTTCCGCCGACAAAAACGGCTTAATCGACTTTTCACAAATCTGGATTAACCGCTAAAAAGATTACAGACGGCAAGGAAAAGCAGTAATGCTTTAAGAATATTCATTTAAAACCACAGAAGAAGTGATACTATGAAAAATTGCCGCTTGATTTTTTGCCTTGCGATATTCCTGACAGCCTTTGTTTTACTGTCTGCAGCCGGATCACAATATGCTGAAGCCGCCGAAAAGGGAAGCCTGCAGGTTTTGAGCAATCCTGAAGGTTCTGATGTCTTTATTGATGATGTTCTGGCAGGGCGAACCCCTTTCACCAAAAACGACTGTACCCCCGGTGAATACAGAATTGAAGTGAGAAGAGCAGGCAAAAACCTTGGAAAAACTGTAACTGTCCGTGAAGGCTATATGGAAACCGTAAGTTTCCGTTTCTCAGATGAAATCCGCATAGGGTGGCTTATAGAAGATTCCTTTGCCGACGATGATTCTTCAGGGGGGAGTTATTCTGTAATCGCCTTTGATTTAGCTTCGTCCGATAAAAATGTGGTTTTTGTCCCGGTATTCAAAGAAGATTTCAGGGAACTGAAACTCGATGGTATAAAAAAGAAATACAACCTTGACTATTTCATAAGCCTTAAATATCAGACGGAATACGGAGCATCTAAAGAGACAGCTTTAGTTCTGAACACTTATGTTTACGACTATTTCAGAAAAAAGAACATATTCGAAAGAAAATACACCCATACAAGATCCCTTTCCTCCAAACCGAGACCCTCGGAGATTGACCCGTTCAGAAAAAGAGCTTATCAGGATTTTGCCGCTGATGTGGATTCGACGGTGCAGAAAGTAACCACGAGCATCACTTCCGATTCTGCAAGGGTGGATGTGGAATCAGCCCCCATAAGTCAGGGTGGTGAGTGGAAAATTAAGGAATGGACCATACCGGATTATTCGGGCACTCCGCAGCGTAATCTTATCAACAAAAAAGCTCCGGGTTTCCAGCTAAGGGACAGAACCGGAGATTTATACAGCTCCGCAAAAATGTTTGGAACCAAAGTGGTCTTAATCTATTTCTTTGACGCATCATTTGCTTTCTGCAAAAAGGATTTGGATGAGATCGCCCTGCTTTATCAGGATCATTCCGATCAGTTTGTGCCGGTGGCAATCTGTATTGCTGCAAAGGGAAACCGCAGGGTAACAGCAGAAAACTTTCTGAGGACAAAAGTATATGATTTCCCCGTGGTATTCGACACCACAGGTGTTGCTGCACAATATTTTGTAAGTGATGCTGTTCCGATGTGGGTGTTAATTGACAGAAAAGGTAATGTAAGGTATATAAAAAGAGGAACCTGGAATATGCTGCCTCTTTACAAACGGATAGATTATCTGCAAAGGGAGGACTAACATGAACTTCAGAAAGATTGTTTTGCTGATTCTTACAGCTTTTGCTTTTTTAGCAGCTCCTCTTCTTGCTGCGGGTAACCAGAATATTCCGCCTGAAGAACTGGACAGGCAGAAAAAGGCGAAAGCTAAGCTCGAAAGAGCAAGGCAAAAGTCAAAACAGACAGCTCCTGCCCCCGCTGCAGCTCCGGCTCCTGCCTCTGCCCCCGCACCCAGTTATTATCAGCCTGTAAGGCAGGCGCCTGTCAGATATGCACCGCGGAATAATGATTATAAAGATGAATCAGGTCCCGCTTATGAAGAACCATCTCCGGAACCGGGAGTTTTTATCATAGAAAGTGAACCTGCAGGGGCTGAAGTATGGTTTAAGGGCAAATTTCTCGGAAAAACCCCTGTAACCATAAACGATAAGCCTGGTTCTTACCCCCTTGTAATCAAATACAGCGGATTTGAGGATACTTCCATCGGAGCTATAATTTTAGCCGGTCAGAAGAGAATTGTCAGATTATTGCTCGATGAGCAATGAAAGAGGTTATTGTGTTGAATTTCAGGATTATATTCCGTACCCGGTTAACTGCACTTTTAGCTTTTCTTGCTATTTTTACCGGAATTGCATACGCAGCCGATAAAGCGGAAATATTTTATAATAAAGGGCAGAAAAGCTTCAAAAACGGAAAATACAGCGAAGCTCTCACTTTTTATAAAAAAGCGGCAGAAGCAAATCCTGATATGAAACAAGCCTGGCTTGAACAGGGAAATACCCTTATTGTTCTGGGACAGTATGATAAAGCTCTTGATGCGCTTTATATCGCTCTTGATATTGATTCAAACTACAAAAAAGCTTTTGTTGCCGTAGGCGAATGTTATCTGAAAAAAGGCGATTATAAAAATGCCACTTTCAAGTTAAACGAAGCTGCTAATAAGTTTCCTCAGGATGCGGATATATTTTTCCTGCTTGGCAAAGCCTGCGAAGGGGCAGGGGAGTATGAGAAGGCAGCAGCCATTTATAAACAGGCTGTAAAAATTAATCCCGACAAATACGAGCATCTCAATGAATCAATAAAGAAACTTGAATCCCCTGATGTTGCCGGCGCACCATTCAATCAGGGCGGCACTCCCATTCCCGATGAACTTCATGACGCTTCACCGGCAGCAACATCTACCGCCGCTTCAGCCCCTGTCGAAACATCTGCGCCTTCATCACCAGCGCCTGAAAACGCTTCCCCTTCTCCCATAGCTTCACAGACAGCCACAGCAGCTTTAGCGCCTTCGGCAAAAAATACCTTGTGGATTCCCACTGACGATGATGAAGCTCTGCCGGAGAAAAATTCTTCTGCCGATTTCAATAAAATAACGGTTACAACCATCATTGCCCTTGTTGTGTTCATACTTGGTATAATAATTGTGATTAAAGTGTCGGCAAACAGAAAAAAACGCGCTGAGGAAAAAATCAGATCGGTAAAACATCCTGAATCTGATTTCACCGGAGATACAATAGCGGCAAAAAGCACAACCTTTCTTAACGAACCGGACTTTGACACATCAGAATCCGATGATTTCGCGGGAAAAATCGGTGGAGATCAGCACCGTAAGGAAACAGTTCCCTTCAGGAAAACCTCAGGCGGTTATTCCAAAATTACTCAGGAGGAAAGAGGCAGAAGACCCGCTTCCGATAATCAGGACTATTTCAATCAATTAAGAGATAAAACCGCTCTCGAAGCTATGTCCGATTCTGCATCAGGTGAAACAAGGATCCAGGATGTAACTGAATATTCCGGTAAAACAACTGTAAATCCCAAAGTTGACGGAATGTCCGGTGAAAATGAAAGAATCAGATACTGCAGCTGCGGGTTTAATAACAAACCCGGGTCAAAATTCTGCACAAGATGCGGACTGACTGTGAAACCGGAAATGCCGGCAGGCGGTGATGAAAGTTCAGATGATACTTTCAGCGCCCCTCCGCAGGTGAAGCCTTTTAAGAGAGGTCTGACGGTGTTTATGACCCCGGTAGTATGCTCGTGCGGAAAAATAGTCCGTGACGGTTCCGCATTGTGCCCCCGCTGCGGAAAGGGCCTCAGATAAATGAAATTTGCCTTTACAGCCGATCTCCATTACGGCAACCTCACCGGTAAGGATGATATTCTTTCCTTTATCGAAAATATGAATGGACAATCCGTGGATTATATTGTAATAGCCGGAGATTTGGCTACAAGAGGAGCCACCCACAATGAATTTCCCGAACTGATTGAGCTTTTCCGAAATTTTGAAGGCGGCGTCCTTTTCACCGCCGGAAATCATGACATCTGGACAAAAACAGAAAGCTCCTTCAACCTTCTCACAGAAAAAATTCCTGAGCTTACAAAAGAAACAAACTGCCATTTTCTGGATGGAAACCCCGTTGTTATAGGCAAAACCGCATTTGTCGGATCCATCGGATGGTACGATTACAGTTTCCGCTTTGTGCCTGAAAACCTGAGCAGAATGTTTCAGGAATACTATTTCCGTTTCAGCAGCGAACCGCAGAGCTTCCGCTGGAATGAAATAACACCTGAACACTACGAAGGTAAACAGTGCAGAATTTCACCCGATGGAGAAAAATGGAGGCTCAGCACCTGGCAGGACAGGAATTTTGTGAAATGGGATTTTACCGACTATTCTTTCCTCGATTACTGCCACGACAGACTGAAAAAAGATATTGAATCGGTTCTTCCCGGTTCCGAACGCATAATCGCCGTAATGCATCATCTTCCCTTTGCCTCATTTGTCCCCGACATTCCCGACCCAATGTGGGGTTTCCACAGAGCATACCTCGGCAGTGAAAAAACAGGTGAATTTCTGTTCAGCTTTCCACAGATTACGGACATATTTTTCGGACACTCACACAGAAACACATCAAAGGAAATAAATGGCAAGTCAGCCCATAATCTGTTTTTTCATAACGGACAGGGATATAAAATCATGCAGTTTTCCTGATAATGATTTTTGCATGAATTTAATGAAAACAAGTTAACAAATTTGTAACAAACTTTGCTTTACCGCGTGTGTAAATATCTGGTAAAATATTTGATGAAGTATTATAAAAATTAACTCAGGAGGTAGGTTTAGTGGACGGAATTAGACCTGGTATTACAGATTTAACCAGAAATGCTTCTCATGTAGGTGTTTCAGGCAATTATGGCAAAGAAGGTCAGGCTAAAAAGACAGAAGAAGAACCTAAAGATCAGGTTACTCTTCAGGGACTCAGATATTCAAACAAAGACCTCAATGCATCAGGCAAACTCGGCGTTATTATTAAAGCCAGCGATCCTGAAAAGCTTGAGCAGATGAAGCAGAAACTCCTCGAAAACCCTAACAACAATATTAAAGCTGACCTGCCTCTCATCGGCGGTTTCGCTGCAGAAATCGACCCCGGCTCACAGATGGGCGTAATGCCTCAGCTCGATGCTTCAACAAAAGACATCAGGGTTTTTCTCGACGAACAGGTTCATTTTATCGAACCCGTTGACAAAAAAGACAATGAAGTCAGTGCACTGATGGATGTTGCCGGCAAAACCCTCAATGTGGACAAAGCCTGGGCAGCAGGATACAAAGGTAAAGGAATCACAATTTGCGTAATCGATACAGGTATCGCCCAGCATCCCGATATGAAAGAAAGAATTATCGGATTTAAGGATTTTGTAAATAAAAAAGAAGAAGCCTATGACGATCAGGGACACGGCACACACTGCGCCGGTATTGCAGCAGGCGACGGCAAATCCTCAAGCGGAAAATATTCAGGTGTAGCCCCGGAAGCATCACTTGTAGGCGTGAAAGTTCTCAATTCAAGCGGCTCAGGCGCTTTCTCCGATGTTATTTCCGGTATCCAGTGGGCAGTTGAAAACAAAGACAAATTCGGTATCAATGTTATCAGCATGTCACTCGGCGGATATGCCAGCCAGTCTTATAAAGACGACCCCGTAGCTCAGGCTGTGGAAGCTGCTGTTGATAAGGGAATCATCACCTGTGTGGCAGCAGGCAATTCAGGACCCAGCGGCAAAACCATCGGAACTCCGGGAACCGCCCCCCATGTTCTTACAGTAGGCGCTCTCGATGATAAGGGAACCCTTGACAGATCAGATGACGGCGTAGCTTATTTCTCAAGCCGCGGACCCTCTGTTGACGGCCTTGTAAAACCCGATGTTCTTACTCCCGGCGTAAATATTACCGCACCCAAAAACACCGGCGGTTATACCACAATGTCAGGTACATCAATGGCTAACCCCTTTGCAGCCGGACTTACAGCCCTTCTGAAACAGGCAGCCCCCACACTTTCACCCGGTGAGGTAAAAGGTGTGATTATGGGAACCGCAGACAAACTTCCCAAAGGATCAGCATTCGATCAGGGAGCCGGAGTATTCGACATTGTTGAAGCTCTCGAAAAAGTAACGGGAAAACCCCTGGAACAGCCCGTCCCCCAGAAACCCTAAGTAATTAAGCCAATTTTTGGTTGAAATATCAAAAAGAGGCTGTCCCGAAAGTCCCAACAAGTGGCGCAAAGCTTCAACTTTGCCGGTAATCGCAGTTTTGCACGGTTATCCAACCTAACAGGCTTTCAGGACAGCCTCTTTTATATTTCCTTACAAAAAACTATTGAGACAGGTTCTTACAAAACCTCCAATTCAATCTCAATATGAGTTTTTACACAATCTCTATTCACCACATTTCCCTGAGATAAGACACGGACTTCAGCGACTTAAAAAGAGATTTCAGGTTGCATATTACTGCGGAAAATCCTATGGCTGTTTTCATTGCGTCATACATGAAATCATTACACCGTTTTAGTTTTTTGCAGAGACTGAACAGGAACATAAATTTAGTCAAAAAGGTAATTTAACACCAATTGTTTAATTAATAAAACATACCATGATTAAAGAAATTGAATTTTATTAAAGAAAGGCTTCGTTATGAAAAAAGTAATTGCTGCGTAACTATTCACCCCCCCCAAAAAAAATAAAAATATTTTTCTAAAAAAAACATGGAATTAAAAAGATGTGTCGAATCATTATCTTATGAGAAAACCATTAGATATTGAAAAAGTTAAAGAGGTCTTGGCTTCTGAGGAAATCAGGAAGGATTCTTCGCCTGCTGTTTTGGCTCTTACGGGCATTGTTTTTGCTTTGCTTGAGGAGATTGTGGAGCTGCGGAAGGAAAACGAAGAGCTTCGTCGGGAAAATGAGGCTTTGCGGGCTGAGAATACGATGCTGAAGGAAAAAGTCAGAGAACTGGAAATTCGGCTCAATAAGGACAGCAGCAACAGCGGAAAACCGCCGTCAAGCGACGGTTTGAAGAAGCCTCCTGCTCAGCGGAGTCTGCGGGAGCGAAGCGGCAGGCGTCCCGGCGGGCAGCCCGGGCGCAAGGGTATAACTCTGCAGTTTTCTGAAAATCCTGACCGCATAATTGAGCATCCTGTCGAAACCTGCAACCAGTGCGGTTTATCTTTGAAGGATACTGCGCCTGATAAAATC
>JAJTBE010000190.1 GCA_021287065.1 Bacillota bacterium | reverse complement strand
AAAGCTTTCTTTCTTTGATATTTCACTTAGATTTCTGACAAAATCTACATTGTCTTTTACAGGTAAAGCGTAATCATAGTCATACCCTTTAATTGTATCCAAAACCAATTCCAAGGGCTTAATTGCTTTGGACCCATGTATGTTTTCCAGCATTCTGTTTTTGAGAATATCAAGTTCTTTTTGGAATATAGCCGCTCCTGTTCTTTCCGCACTTGCAATAAAAGGTCTTGGAAGCGTGTGACTGAACGCAACTGTCTTTATTGAACTTGAAATAGTTTCTCCAATAATAAAATTAGGCAAATCTATATTTTCTTTTTCTGTGAGTAGAGTTATCTGTATATGTGATTTTCCAGCACCCTTTGAAATTTTGAAAATTGTTGTTTTAGAAGAAGAAATATTTGTATCATAATTTTCTTCTGTTTTAATTTCTGAAGAATCAAGGTCCATTGAAAATTGGCTTGATTCAAAATATTTTTCAGATGAAGCAAACACTGAAGCTAAGTTTTTACTATATTTATTACAGCAATCTTTTAAAATATCAGAAGCTTTTTTTATATACGGTGAAATATCAATATCAACAGTGCCTTTTTCCATTAGTGTTACAATATCTTTTTCCGGAGTTTCAATTTCCATTAGTTCATGCCATTTTTCAAGAAAGCCATATAAAGCATAAGTAACATAAGTTTTTCCTGTATTGTTTTCGCCACATATAATTGTTAGTTTTCCGAGTTCTAACTCAGCCTTTTTTATGATTCCAAGATTTTCGATTTTTATCTTCATTTTGTCTCCTTTATACCTACTTCTTCCATAGCTCCCAGAATTTTGGTTGTATTACCGGTGGGGCTACGGTTCGGTTTAGGTACCACCACCAGTGGGTTTGGGGTGGGTCGTTTATTATCTGGTATTGTTTGAAGTTGTTGTGGCCTATTTCTCTTACATGTATTGGTGCTTTAGCTCTGAGGAGCAGGTCCAGTTTTACGATTTCTTCCCAGTAGGGTTTTAGTTCCTCGGTGTAGTGGTATTTGAGCATGTCGAGGACTTCCTGTATATCATCGCGGTAATAGTTGAGGTTGGCGGCGGCTAAGCCGTTTCTTCCTATGTTTTCTATGTATTTGGCATATTCTGCTATTGAGTCTTCCAGAAATTCGATTACAGCTTCAAGGCTGCCTTCATCTTCGGCAGCTTCGCCGGTTTTTTCCGCTTCTGCTTCTGCCATCATATCGGCGGCGAGGTTGCCGGACAGGCCGATGATCATTTTATTCTGTTTTTTCGCTTCCTCGAGGGCGTCTTTTTGCTTTTTTTCCTCGTCCTTTTTCTTGTTCTTTTTGGAATCTTCCGATGACAGTCCTACGGTGGGCAGCATAAATTTATGGGGGGATGCGGCTGCTTCCTCTTTCTGAAGCGCTTCTTCCACCGTGCTTTCAGTGGTATCCTGATGGGGGCTGTAGAAATTCAGTTCTTCCAAATCAAGCTCCTGTGTTATTAATCCAGCGTTCGATCTGTTCGAGGGAGCATTTGAACATCCTTGTGAATATGTCCATATCAACCTGCCGGGGTCTGATAACTTCAAAAACTGCCGTATCAAGCCTTGTGCTTAGCTTTCTGAAGAATTGTTCCCAATTCACTTTGCTGTGCCTGATGGTGAAGGGAATTGCGTGGTATTCGCCTGCGGACTGGTTGAAATTGTCTGAAATATGGGTTGTTTCGAGCCAGGGGAATACTGCATCCAGAAACTCTTCAGGCGAACTGTCGTAAACGGAGTGGCTTGTATCAAGACAGGCTCCGATGGCGCCCTGCGGGAATTTTTTTATAATATCCACAATCTCTCCGGGTCTGCCTCCGAAATGGGATGAGAGCATATTTTCCACGCAGATCCGATAATTTTGGGAGACCGGATGTGTAAGAATTTTGCCAAGGCTTTCAAAACAATATTCAGCCTGAATATAATTGGAGGTTCTTGCGGTATGATGTCCCGGATGGATAATCACTTTAACGGGTGTGGTGAAGAGTTCGGCAATGGGGATGCACTGCTCCATGGTGTGGATAATTTCATCAACGCCCTGATTTCTGACGGCGGGATTTGGGTCTGAAATGGAATTGTGAATAGGGGAGTGTATGGAGTTGACTGTAATTCCGAGTCTTACGATTTCAGCTTTCAGAGAAGGAATAAAAGCCGGGTCCTCAAGGGGAAAGGCTGAGGGTTTGTCGGCGTTGAGTTCGATAATGGAAATACCTTCCCGGGCGGGAATATGCAGGTTTTTCGTAATCGGGACTCCTGATTCGTAACAGATGGCTGAAATTCCGTATTTCATTGCAGCTCCTTATTTGCCGTTGGCTTGAAATCTATCTCCGGCCTTATTTCTTTCCAGCGGGGTATTGCCTCTGCAGCGTTTCCGCAGTTGGCTGAAATTTCGAGAGTATCATAACTTCCGATGATAGCCAGAAGTTCACCTTTTTCTGATTCTTCATAACTGCCGTTTAACCTGTTGAATGTGTATTCTCCTGCGTTTATCCTGAAAAACTTATTCTCACAATGGGCAGAACATTCATCTATGAAACTTTTTTCGATGTCGGTTATCAGATTTCCGAAATGATCGGCAAAAATAAAATTTCCCCTGATTTTTCCGTTGTCGCAAATTAAATCAGGAGTATTCAGCTTCCTGATTTCTGTTATTTTTTCCCCGATTCCGGAAAAATCGGTGCCTGCGGAAAGATGTGCCGCAGCAGGTGAAAATATGTCCCTGCCGTGAAATGTGCGGGAAATATGTTTGAGTATAAAAACGGGATTTGTAATTTCCCTGATTTCGCAGATATGCTCTTTTTTCTTTGCCCTTCCGGGTATCAGGAATGAGAGAAGCCCGTTGTCAGGGGAAAGGAAAGTATATTTGTCTGTTTTCACCGCTATGGGTTTTCTCCTACCCCCAACTCCCGGATCAACTACTGAAATAAAAATTGTGCCTTCGGGAAAAAATCCGTATGATTTTGAAAGAAGAAAACATGCCTGACTGATGTTCTGGGGTTGAATGTTATGGGTGATGTCGATAATATCCGTATTGGGGTTTATATTTTTAATTACAGCTTTCATCAAACCTGTGTATGGGTCGGTTAAACCGAAATCAGTAAGCAGAGCTATGCAGTTGTTTCTGATGGTGCTCATGGGGAATTCCTCATCCGTGAATTTTGAATTTTCGTTTCTTTTTCTTTTCTCCGTCGTAAGAGAAGTAGAAAATCATAGCTGCTATGGTGGACAGTGAAAATGCGATTTTGTATCCGATGGGAATGGCGAGCCTTGAAATGGATGACTCTATTATTCCTGCGAGGAGAAACATCGGTATGGTTCCGAGAACCAGAAGCAGAGCTTCTTTTCCTGTTTTATTAAGTGAATCACTGCGGTAAAGCTCACCGGGTGAAATAAGCGCCCAGCCTATCATAAAACCTGCAGCGCCACATATGAATATAGCCATCAGTTCGATGGGGCTGTGTGAAATTACAAAAGAGAAGAAAGGTTCGTGGTGGTTCGACTGCAGAACCATAGAGCTTAAAGCTCCGAAAACAAGCCCGTTGTCTATCATCATATAAAGAGGGCCTATGCCGAGTGTGATTCCGTACACAAATGCCTGCATGCCTACGCCAAAGTTATGGGTCCAGTAAAAACTTGACATAGCGGGAACCATAGCCGGGTCCAGATCCACCGTTTCCTTGCTGTCCCAGCCATCAAGAATCTGAGGGGGAACAACAAGCCTGACGAAGCCGGAATCATACTGGTTGAGGAGATATCCTGCCGCACAGGATATAACGAAAAGCAAAGCTGAAATTGCGATAAATACAAAATATTTTCGTGATAATGCAGGGAAGTCATGGGCGAGAAACTTCCATATAACTCCCTTGGTTTTAGCCTGGGAAAGATAAATCATGCCGTAGGCGTTTCTTGCAAGCTGGTTGAGGTATCTGAGAAGTTCAGGATTGTAGTTGTGAGAACGGGCATAGGAAAGATCAGAACAGGTTTTCCTGTAGAGGCTTCCAAAAACTTTAAGTTCATCAGCAGTAAAACTTTTTATGCCATGAACTTTTATCTGGGAGAGAATCTCTTCCAGCCGCTTCCAGTTTTGTCTTTTTTCTTCTGTAAATACGTCCTGATTCATATTCTGTGCAGGATTCTCTGTTCATTGTGGAATTATACTGATAATAATAACATAAATTCTCCTATTTTAACAACCTGCGGAGCAAATATGGACAAAATAAAAATCATCACACCTGAATACATAGAGCTTGAATATGATCTGGCAGGCCTCGGTTCCCGTTTTGTTGCGGTTGCCATCGACAGTCTGCTTCAGCTTGGCGCCATTGCCATTCTTTTTATGGCTCTGCTCATCGGTTCTCCGGGAGCAATGAATATGGGTGTGGAATCTTTGTTCAGATCTGTTTTTTCAGCTATAATTACAGTGTTGTTCTTTGTGGTTCTGTTCGGATATTTTATCTTCTTTGAGGTTATCTGGTCGGGACAGACTCCGGGGAAAAAAATCGCCCAGATACAGGTTATAAAGGATAATGGAGAACCGGTGAAATTTGTGGATGTTCTTCTTCGAAACCTGTTCAGGATTATTGATTTTCTCCCGTGGTATTATATTCTGGGAATTTCACTGATGCTTGTAAATAAACAGAGAAAAAGGCTGGGCGATATTGTTGCCAAAACTATTGTGGTAAGGCTCAAATCGGATCTTGCCCCTACAGTTCTGCCTGATTTGAAGGTCAGAACAGACCTGCGTCTGGATGTGGCAAAGATAAATGAAGAAGAATACGGACTAATCCGCAGCTTTATTATCAGAAGAGATGAACTGCGCTCACAGGCAAGGGTGGCTCTTGCGGAAAAAATCGCCCTTCCGCTGATGAAAAAACTTGAAGTTGACCCTGCAGGAGTGGATTTTGAGGAACTTCTCGAAGTCATAGCGGTTCAATACAGGGAGAGAAAAACACAATTATAAGAGCGAGGAGCTAATGGAGAAGAAAGATTTACAGTCTTTACGAGACGAAATTGATTCAATAAATATGCAGATACTGGACCTGCTGTGCCGCAGGGGTGAAATTTCCCAGGATATCGGCTACTGGAAGGCAGAAAAGGGAATCCCGGTTTTTGATCCCTCCCGTGAATCCAAAATGCTTGAATACATTGCATCAAAAAACAAGGGACCCTTTGACGACGAAACCATAAAGAGGCTTTTTAAACAGATTTTCGAAGCTTCCGCCAACCTCCAGAGAGAAGAAGTAACCCAGGAATTCCTTTTCAGCCGCAAGTGTAAGGCTGATAATACTGTCATTGATCTCAACGGTGTAATTATCGGAGGGGAAAAGCCTGTTATTATGGCAGGACCCTGTTCTGTGGAATCTTACGAACAGATGGATACAATCGCAGCATGTCTTGCAGAGTGCGGAGTGAGAATCATCAGAGGCGGCGCTTTCAAGCCGAGGACTTCGCCCTACACCTTCCAGGGGCTTCGACAGAAAGGTCTTGAAATTCTCCGGCAGATAGCAGATAAATATGATCTCCGGGTAATCACCGAAGTAATGGACCCCCGCCAGCTTGATATTGTGGCGGAATATACTGATATTCTCCAGATTGGCGCTCGGAATATGCACAACTACGAGCTTCTCAAGGAAGTGGGAAAATCAGGGAAACCCGTGATGCTCAAACGGGGATTTATGTCCACCCTCGAAGAGCTTCTTTATTCAGCAGAATATATTCTCTCCAGAGGCAATTGTCAGGTTATTCTCTGTGAGCGAGGTATCAGAACTTTCGAAAAATGGACCAGAAACACACTGGATATATCAGCAATTCCAATTCTGAAGCAGGAAAGCCATCTTCCTGTAATTGTGGATGTAAGCCATGCTCTGGGAAGAACCGATGTGGTTATTCCAATAGCAAAAGCATCTGTGGCAGCAGGCGCAGACGGAATAATGGTGGAAACTCATTATGATCCCACTATAGCGCTTTCTGACGGTGATCAGCAGTTAAATCTCGAACAATTCAGAAACCTTTGTAAGGAACTGAAGAACTGATAACGGTTTACCCGTTACTTTCCTCCAGTGGGTTTGGGGCCTGTTCTTGTGCCGGTGTCGTAATTGTCATCGTCTTCAGGGGCGGCCTTTTTTGATGAGGGATAATATGTGCGCTCTTTCAGGTCTTTGAATCGGGTTCCTGAGCGTGTGCCGGACATTGTGCCGGTAACTCTTGACTTTGTCCCTGCGGTGTCGCCCATCTTTTCCAGATCCATATCGATATCAAGGGTAATATCAATATCAGAAGCTGATGTGATTTCTGACGGAGGTTTGACGCTGCTGCAGTTAAAGATAAACTTGACTTCGCCGAAGGTTATGAGATCACCGTCGCCGAGATAAGCTTCTTCTATGCGCTGGTTGTTGATATATGTACCGTTTCCGCTTTCGAGGTCTTTCAGCATAAAGCCCCCTGCAAGAGAGAGAATCTGTGCGTGTTTTCTTGATACGGAAACATCGTTGACAAGAATGTCGGCATGAACATCCCTGCCGATAATCATAAGCTGCTTTGTTATGGGGTATCCGGCTCTTGAGTCTGTGGCATAGGGATTGAGCCAGGCGTAATTTTTGCCTTTTCCCTTTTTTCGTTCCGAAGGGATGGAAACTTCGTTTTCGCTTGTTTCTTTGGGAATATCTCTACCGAGGATAAAGGAGATGATGATAAAAAAGGTGATATATGTCAGAATTACAAGGGCGGCGACAGTTGAAGGCAGGTTGTATGTTTTCACTATGTGGTCAATTACAAATATGCCCGCCCCGATGCCGACGATAAGAACAAAGAAAAATATGCCAAGCCTTTTAACAATCATCTACTGTTGAAATCCTCCTGACTCTTTCCATTTACCTTCCGAAGATTCGAACACCGCCCATTGAAAAACCTGATTGTCATTTTTTTTGCCGAACACTCCGCTGACTCCGTAAAATGCAGGTTCCAGACTCTGATTCTGCAAAGCAGCCAGAATTTTATCAGGCTCGGCAAATGTCTGTCTTCCCGCTTCTGCTGCCAGATTAAGAAGATCATAACCTGCAGCGCTTTCTCTCGAAGCGGGTCTTCCAAAGGCATTCTCAAAGAGTTCCATAAAATACTGGGCTTTATAGTTGAATGATCTGCCCAGATAGCCTGTGCCTATTATATCATTGGTTTTCTCGCCGCAAAGTGCGAGGAAACTTTCATCCGTAAGGAAAGGAGGTAAAAACACCCTGACGCCCGCCCCTTTTTTTCTGAGCCTTGCAACAAAACCCGCAGCAGCTTCTTCCTTACCAAGGATAACAACTCCATCGGGGCTTGCTGCGCCCACTGAGGTTACGCTGTTGTCAAAATCCAGTTTGTCAGGCTGGTAGGGGAGTGAATCCACAAGAGTGATCTTCTTCGAAGCCATTTTCTGTTCAAGAAGCTTTCTCAGAGAATCGTAGTTTTCAGCATCATATACTATGGAAACTTCCTTAGCCTGATTGGTCTCAAGGGTTCTTATTACCGCGTCAATCTGTTTTTCTGCCGGGATACCGAGGACTATAGCTTTCGCCCCTTGTTTATCCGCAGATAAAAGACCCCACTGAGGAGTCAGAAACGCTATACCTGCCTGCTGTGACTGTTCCGCAGTGAATGCATTTGTATCGCAGTAACCGGGAGCAATTATGAAAACAGGTTTTGCATCAATAAGCATTTTAATGAGGCTTTCATCTTTTTCCTTTGAACCTGTCAGTCTGCAGATACGGAATTCCACATCTGTTTCCTTGATTCCGCCGTCAAAGTTAATCTGCCTCTGTGCAAGAGCTGCACCAGAGAGAAAATCCTGATTTTTAGCGGCTGAAATCTTATTCTCCCCGGCAAAGGGCAGAATAATGCCTGCTGTCATTTTCTTATTGCCTGATGAGCCGGCGTAAGCCCGGTTGAGATACAGAAATATTTCCGGATCATTCGGTTTGTCTTTGGAAGCTGCAAGAAGCTCGTCTATTGCGAGTCTGTAGTTGCCTGCTTCGAGATATGATACTCCTCTGCTCAGTGATCCTGAGCTATCCGGAGTGGGTTCTGCTGAAGGTGTTGAAACGGGAATAAGAGTCTTTATTCTGTCAAAATTTGTAAATGCAAAATAGCAGCCTGCGGCAATACAAAGAAGAACTATAACCGCAAATACGGATCTTGCGCTGCCGTTTCCGGAGGAAGATGATGAGCTGCCGGATGATGACGGTTTTGAGGCAGATTTTGCCGGAGGAGTCTGTGCGGCCGGTTTCGGTTGAACCGGTTGAGGCTCGGGGGGCTTTATTTTTAAAGCCTGAGGGTGTGATGATGAAGGTATTGTCTGCTGGGGCTGTGGCGGCGGAGCGGCAGGAACCGTCATTCCCTGTGGCGGTGCGGAAGGCACTGTCATACCCTGAACCGGGGGAGTTGCCGGGATGGTCATCCCCTGAACCGGAGGTTGAGCCGGAACTGTCTGCGAAAGCTGCTGGGGAGGGACTGCAGGCACTGTGGCTCCTGGAAGCTGGGGAACGGTAATCGCTCCTGTTGCCGCAATCTGGGTCATTCCTGCGCCGATTATTTCCTTTAGTGCTCTCTTGAGTTCAATGGCAGTCTGGAATCTCTTTGCAGGATCAATCTGAAGACAGGTTTCCACAATGTGAATCATTTTTGGTGAAACTTCAGGATTAAACACCTTAATGGGAGGCAGTGTAAAGGGAGTCTGGGATTTTGCCGGATCAAAAAGAGTAAGAAGCTGGTGCATTGCCACGCCCATCGAATAAATATCGCTTCTGGGATCTGTCTGTCCGCTGTATTGCTCCGGAGGTGAAAAACCCGGTGAGCCGATTCGCAGCGTATCTCCTTTTTTTGCAGGGTTGAAATGCCGTGCTATGCCAAAATCGATAAGTTTTACCTGTCCCTGGCAAATCATAATATTGGAAGGTTTTATATCCCTGAAAATAATCGGTGAAGGCTGCATATGCAGATAATAGAGAACCGTTGCAATCTGTATTGCCCAGCGGGCGACCTGTTCCTCGCCGAAGGGTCTTCCTGCTTTTTTCAGGAGAACGCCGAGATCCTCGCCTTCGAGGTATTCCATAATAAGATAGTATTTTCCGCTCTGTGAAAAATAATCTATAACCTTGGGAAGATTTACATGCTCCAGAGTCGCCAGCATATTAGCTTCCTGCTCAAAGTGTTTCTGAGCAAGGCTCTGTGCCCGGGGATCGCTGTATTGAACCGACATCTCCTTGGCAACCCACATTTTACCTTTCAGCCGGGTGTCCTTAAGAAGATATACGTTGCTCTGCCCCCCCTGTCCGAGGGGCTTTACAACTTCATATCTGTTGCTTAATGTATATCCGGCTTGCAGCATTGTTACTTAACTCCTGTTATCAAGAGGTGAAAAATATTTTGTAAATCAGATAGAAAATACCGGCTGCGAGAAGCATAATAGCTCCCGCCACAAGAAAATTCCAGTTTGCCGGTGAGTTCTTTTCCTGTCTCTTCCTCGGTTTTTCCAGAGGCTCCACTATTTTCATTTCCGGGCTTTTCAGAGCACTCTGAAGATCCCGTTTCATATCGTGGAGAGTCTGGTATCGAAGTCTTGGGTCGATCTCGGTGGATTTCTTTATAATAACTTTAAAAGCTTTGGAAACCTCGGGATTAAGCTCCTCGATAGGTGTGAGCTTAAACATCATCTGTCCCGGATTCTTCTTTGTCATCATGTGGTAAAGAACCGAACCAAGGCTGTAAACAAGGGTTCTCTGGTCAAAAACACCGTTTTCGTCAAATTGTTCAGGACAGGGATAATCGATGGGACCTACATTCAGATTTCTTCCCGGGTCATTGTCGGTCTGGAATACCCTTGCAAGTCCAAGGTCGATAATGCTGACATTGCCGTCAGAGTTGATAAGAATGTTGGGGAGGCTGAATTCCCTGAAAAATATGGCGGGGAATTTTTTATTATAAAGATAATTCAGAACATCGGCTAACTGAATTCCCCAGGAAACAACATCCCTTTCCCGCATCATTCCAGTGGTCTTTCTCATTATGGTGTCAACATCGTAAGCGGGAATGAATTCCCGGATTATATAAAGATTCTGCCCTTCAACAAAGAAGTCTATGACTTTGGCGTAGTTGGGGTGTGCCAGTTCTGTCATTTTCATAACTTCCTGTTCGAACTGGGCGATTATTTTCTGTCTTTCGAAACTGTCCATGGCAAGGAATTTCATTTCTTTAACAGCCCATACATTTCCCCGAAGATGAACATCTTCCACCACATAAACATTTGTGAGCGGACTCTGATATAGCACCCTCGATATTCTGTACCTGTTACGAAGAACATTGCCAATGGTCAGCGGCATTGTCCATACTCCTAGCCTTTAATATATCACGAAGTTCTATTTTTTAAAGGAAATTCCTGTTTGTGAAGCCAAATGGGAGAGTCAGGCAACATGTTTAATAGTTGTAATTATTATGGTTTTTTTTCCTGAAAACATATTATTTCCAAAATAAGAACTAAAAACATGCCGCTTCCCGTAAGATGCCGAAATTTTGATCTATTTCAGGAAGTCGTTTGAAGACCTTTCTCCTCCATTCTCGCATTATAAATTCTTTAACATGTTTTGTGTTGATTCCTTTATATGACAAATTAATGATTAAATAATTCGGAGAAGCTTTAAACGGGTTTAATTTTTTTTAAGGGGTATTTTCAGAAAATTTTCAGATTTTTTCTTAAAGTCTGAATCCTGTATGCTTCGTCAGGCTTTTATTCTCAATGCTTCAGACCGTTTTTTCTTTCTTCTTGTTAGAATTTAGTTTAGATAAAACTTATACTAAAGTATAGTCTGTTTTCCGACTTTGGGGGCATAAAAACAAAACGATAATATCCGATAATGGGTAAATAATAATCATAGAAATAGATAATGAAGTCACAAGAATCATGTAATCCTGGAAAATAAATCAGCAAAATTTAGCAGAGGTGGACAGGTCAATGAGAAAATGCTGGCAGATCGCAAATTGCAGGATGGAGAAACAGATCAGTTGTCCGGCTGCGCAGTCTGGTAAGAGCTGCTGGAGTATTCGTAAATGCCGGAACTGTCAGAATGTTGAGAATCCCGAAGATTGCCCGGTGTTTCAACAGCACCGTGATGAGCTTATGCGTCTTGTTAACCGTGCCCAGAAAGGCGACGAAATCGCCATGAACGAGTTGATTACAGAATTCTCCGGATATGTTTTTCAGGCAGAAAAAAGATATTTCATACCGGGCTCCACCAGAGAAGACCTCCACCAGGAAGGCTTCATCGGACTTTTCACCGCCATTAAAACATACGATGCCTCCAGAAACATGTCCCTGGAAGATTATATCAGTTTATCCATAAGAAATGCAATCATCAGAGCCGTTAGATCAGCCACCCAGAAAAAACAGCTTCTTCTGACAAACGCTGATTCACTTGAAACCGACACCAATGCTTATGTCAGACTCCAGTCCCAGAAAAGGGAACTTGAAGAAATCGTTCTCGGCAAACTTCAGGCAGAACAGATCGACGACATAATCAATTACTACCTCTCAAGAAGCGAAAAAAAGATCCTCAAACTTCGTCTGGAAGATTATTCAGTGGACGAAATTGCCGATATAGTAAATGAGGACAGAAAAACTGTTGAAAACGCCCTCTACAGAGCCAGAAAAAAAATCAAAGCCTATGTCAGCGACGAAAATGCTCTCCGCGAACTTAAATATCTGGAAGGCTCCAAAGAGAACAACGAACTTGCGTCAACATTTATTAATTAATTTTTTACAAAAAATTAACCTGAGAGGGTTAATTTTTTTTATGTCCGGACGATATAATACATGTAGATTGTACGCTAAAGAGGTCTCCTATGGAAACTTTTCTGAAAGAATTACAAGCTTATATGGAAGAAAGGGTTGCCGGGTTCGTTTACGAGATTTCATCGGTTTTCGAAAATCCCGAAACCACTTTTGCCAGGGAAGATTCTTACAACAGAATCAATCTTGCCGCCACTAATCTGGAGGGCCTTGAAAGACTGGCCGAAGTTATGGGGTATCCGAAAAGTGAAACTCTTATTAGCTATCTGAAAGAAATACTTGAAAAACTAAGAGATCAGAAACTTGAATGCAACAGAGAAATAGTAAACACCGTACTTCTCGGATCCTATTTTCTCAGAGAAACCTTCTACCGCGAACTGGACGGAAAAGTTCCTCCTCCGGTCTATGACCACATACTCAGCGAAATTAAAAGCCTTCTTTGTCCTGTAAAAAAGGATCAGCCCGCCAAAGAGCAACATACGGAAAAATTTAACGCTGAAATTGAAGACAACTGGGATGATCTCGATGCAGCATTCACTGAACTGGATGAAATGTGGCAGCATCAGGCAGATATGAACCACAGGTTTATAAAACTTATGAGGGAAAGACCAAAGGATCCCGATGTAAGGTCGCTTGTTGAAATGGCAGGCAACCTCGGAAACCTTCTCTCTGAAATGCAAAGCAAACTCGTATCCGCCAGCCACTCATCTATTGCTGAAGAAATGCCCGGATTTGATAATCTTGTGGAACAACTCGCTGCCCGATTCAAGAACGAAAAAGCCCTTGAAGAGGAATTCCAGCTTGATGAAAATTATGGACAGGTCGAATATCTTGACAATCTGAGCTACCTGCCGGAAGAAATTACGGATTTCGATCGTTCAATAAGCCAGTCGGAAGATATATCAAGTTACGGACAATCAGGATTTATCAGTGAAAAGGATAAGCTCCTCCAGAAACTTTCAAAGCTGGAACTTTCATCACCATTTGTAGAAGGTATCACAATTCTGGGAAATGGCAAAGCTTACATCATTCTCGATAACGAAGCTTTCTTCCGGTAAAATGTGCTAAATGCACATTTCACCGGTTAAGCCCCAGGTAAATCCTTTGATTAGTTTGACATTGACTAATTTTCCTATAAGATCTTCGCTTCCCGCAAAGTTAACCACTCTGTTGGTTCTTGTTCTGCCCGTCACTTTGCCCGGGTCTTTTTTAGAGACTGCCTCAACAAGGCATTCCACTGTCTTGCCTTCCTGAGCTATATTCAGCTTTCTGCTGATGTCATTTTGCATATCTATCAGTTTGTAAAGGCGTCCCATTTTTACATCCTGCTCAAGATGCCCGGGCATTTTTTCCGCTGCCGTTCCATCTCTGAGTGAATAAGCAAACATAAACGCCTGATCGAATTCGATTTTTCTGATGAATTCGAGGCCCTCTTCAAAATCTTCTTCGGTTTCGCCGGGAAATCCCACAATAAGGTCGGTGGATAAAGCCACGCCGGGGATTCTCGCCCTCAGATCCTCTATTATGTCAAGATACTGCTCTCGCGTGTATCTTCTGTTCATCAGCTTCAAAACCCGGTTGCTGCCTGCCTGAAGGGGCAGATGGATGCATTCGCATACTGAAGGGAGTTCTGCAACTGCCTTTACCAGCTCCGGAGGAAAGTCCTTGGGGTGGGGGGATGTAAACCTGATTCTTGATACTCCCTTTATTGCATCGAGTTTTTCGAGAAGCTCCCAGAATCTGGGCTGTCCGGGAAGATCAAAACCGTAGCTGTTCACATTCTGTCCGAGAAGGAAAATTTCCATAAATCCCTGAGCGGCAAGCTTTTCTGCTTCTATGAGAATTTCTTCCACAGGTCTGGACTGGAGTCTGCCTCTTACATAAGGAACTATGCAATATGTACAGAAACAGTCGCAGCCGATGCTGATTGGAATATAGGCGCTGGTTGTGCCTTTTCTTACGGATGGGGATAAAAAAGCTGCTCCCTGATCATCGGTTCTTACCACAGGGCCTTTTCCTCTGATTTCCTCAATCAGCTGGGGGAGTTCCCGCAGATTATGGGTTCCGAGAACCAGATCGATATGGGGGTATTTTTTTGCAAGCCCTTCTTTGTCTTTTTGGGCAAGACATCCCGCAACAATAATCATACAATCAGGCTTCTGGTCTTTCAGTTGTTTATACTGGCCCAGTCTGCCGTAAACCTTGTTGTCTGCGGTTTTTCTCACGCAGCAGGTGTTTAAAATGATAATGTCAGCTTCATCGTCTGTTTCAACGGGCGCTCCTCCCATATTATCGAGCACTGAAGCTATGACTTCCGAATCGTATTCGTTCATCTGACATCCGTATGTCAGTATTCTGTATTTGAGTTCTGTTCTGTTCATAAAAAAGGGGCTGTTCGGAAAGTCCGATTCTCCTGAGATTCAGCAACTTTCCGGACAGCTCCAATCCTGCCTTATCTTAAATATTGGTTCATTTTACATTAGATCGGTTACTGGAGTTTTACTTCATATTTTGAAATGATATCACCCATCTGTGAAGTGGTGTTCATAATACCGTCGGCTCCGGTTGTTGAGCTGCCGGCTATTGTGAGGTTTCCGAGTTTTCCTTCTGCCTTTGAACCGTTGGAATACTGGGTAAGCTTTTCGCTGAATGCGCTTCCGCCAATGTCTCCGTTTACTGAAACCACATTGTCTTTTGCTTTTGATTCGAGATTTACGGGGACGCTGCCGATTGTGCCTGTTGTTGAAATCTTGCCTGAAAGGATGCTGTATGAGTTTTTAAGAGCAACCTTGTTTTCGCCGATTGTTCCTTCCAGATAGAGTGAAAGGCCTGATGAATAGCAGTGCACATTCATCGGCATGTTGCCCACTTTGCCAGTGAGCTTGTAATCGTATCCCCGTTCTCCGAGAATATTTCCCAGTCCGGTATCTGCCTGTCCGCTTCCCTGCAGATTAAGGCTTACATCATATTTTTTGCCGCCCTGTGTGATTGTGCCTTTGGCGTTCATTGTTTTGCCGGAGGTTATAACATTGGTCACTGTTGAAAGAAGAGCTGCATCTCCGATAGGGGTGGAAGCTGCTTCCATCGCTGTGTCTATTTTTTCGAGGGAAATTTCTTTTGAAGCTGCAGTAGCAGCTTTATAAAGTTCGTTGCCTTCTGAAGCTTTTGCCGCTTTGTTTTCTCCGCTCTGCGCACCACTGAGGCTGAAAACATCGGTGGGTGCTGATGAGGTGGGATTCTGATCTGCCTGTTTTGATACAATGGAAGTCGCCCAGAAATTGGCGCCTGTTGATGAAATTCTGTCTATCGAATTCATATCTCACCTGTATTAAAAAATTTTATAACATGATTATACTGCAAAACCATCAGGATTACATTAACAAATTGTTAAAATTCAGAAATGTTAAGATAGTTTTTCAAAACAGAGGAAAGGTTGTCTGAGTCGATATATCCCTTTACTTTTTTCTGTATTTTCATCTTATCGTCAAAAATGAGCATGCCCGGCACAATTTCATCGTCGCCGAAAATCTGAACTGCTCTGCTGTCAGCAAGAAAAATTGGGAATTTGCATCCCTGGCTCTTTTTAAGATATTTTATCCGCATTGTGTCGGTGTCGTCATAAATAAAGACTATTATTCCAAGTCCGGCATTACCGTATTTTTTATTAATCTCCACAAGGCTCTGAAGCTGCTGGAGTGAGACAGGGTCCCAGGTGCAGTAGTTTAAGACGATAGTCAGTTTTTTGCCGAAACAGTCTTCCAGCTTTGTGGAAACCCCGTCAATCTCGTCGTATTCAACACCCTGATAATTTTTTATCACCGTGTTGTCCTGACAGCCTGCTGATAATCCTGCAAATAAAATAAAACAAGCTGCTGCCATTATCAACAATGTTTTAGCTTTTGGTTTTAAATTATCTGAAATTATACTGTTTTTCATCAGTTGCCTTTATTAAGGTGTTCAAGCCACATACGGGCGATATTCTGCATTTTGGGATCGGTGGTTCCGGCAATACATTTTTCAAAATTGGCTTTAGCTTCATCCTTTTTTCCCATTTCTCTCTGAAGAACTGCCAGATCGTAAATGGTCTGCATGTCGGTCGGGTTAAGCTTTATTGAAGTCTTATATGACTGCTCCGCACCTGCTGAGTCCAGATTTGCTTTCTGCATCATTCCCTTTACATTATACAGACGAAATTCCTCAGGGGCAACCTTGAGGCCGAGATCTGCCTGTTCAATGGCTTTTTTAAAATCACGGACTGCAATGGCATAATTGAAAGCTGAAGTAATGTAAATTCTGACCTTCTCTTCTGTTGGGAGCTGGTCAAAACTTTTATCGTACCAGGGAGAATAAGACCATTGCTGGGTTTGCTCGTCAAAATTTACAAGTATAGGTTTTTTGTTGGGAAATTTCTCAATAACTTTCCTGTTTGTTTCCATATCAAGGAAATTGGCTATTATATTTTTATTGGAAAGATCCGGTTCGTTTCTTGTGTAATAAACCAGAAGCTGGTGAGGGGTGGTCTGAAGGAAGAGAATAACGCCTTCTCCTGAATCCCTGAATTTCTGATCCACATCCCTGAAAAAGAAAGTCAGCCCACGGGGGTATGCTGTAGATTCATTTACAATACCCGGAAAAACTGCAGCAAGATTGAACAGAATAATTATACAGAAAGCAATCGCCGCTGCAGGTGCAGATTTTTGTTTTGCCCTGAGCAGATTTTCAATCATTATCATTCCCCGTGAAGCCAGAAGCGGAAGTGCTGCAAGGGTAAGAAAATAATACCTCGGACCAAACTCGTGAAAACCGATTCCATAATAAAAGTAGTAAAAAACGAAGGGACAAAGTGCAATCAGCGCCAGAAGAGCATTCTTCCATGTCTTTTCAAAAAGTGATAAAACGGAAAATCCGATAACCAGTGGGGGAAGCCAGACGAAAAGCCTTGTGAGGGCGAAAGTCGAGTTCCATATAGCCCTGATGTGGTTGTGTCCCATAACGCCGAGGCCCCATTTTTCCTCGGATATGTATTCCTGAAATGAAAATTTCAACGGGCTTCCTGTCTGGGCGTAATTTACATAGAGAAGAAATCCTGCAAATACTGATGCTCCTGCAATCATAAGCAAAAATCTGCCCAAAAGGAATTTTCTGTTATCTGAACCCGTGGTTTCTCCGGGAATTCCGCCCTTTATAAGCACAAACAGGGAAACAATACAGAACAATATAACCGGAAAAAGCGTATCAGCGGGCCTGATAAGCATTGCAAAGCCAATGGACGCACCGGCGGCAATGGGATAAAGCGGACTTTTTTCTCTCAGTGATTTGATGTAGCAAAGTAAAAACAACAGAAAGAAAAGCAGAAAACCCGTATGCACCAGTATTGTAATGCTGTTTAGTATAAAAAATGGGGATACTGCAAGAAGAACTGCGGCAAAAAGCGCTGTTCCGCCGTCGTAAAGCTCTTTTCCCAGCCGGTACATTACCACAATGGCAAAAACGGCAAGGATTGGGTTTAAAATAAAGGGATTGCCGATCATCACAAATGGAATCAGAAGAACAGGGAACCCCACTGTGTATTTTGAAAAGAATTTGCCGTTGTTGACAATCTGATCCCCCATAAACGAAGGGGCAGGGTCCGGTGCAGGCACTGACAGTTTCAGATGGGACATTATTTTTGCCTGATAAAGATAAGAAAATTCATCACCGCTGAAAACATTCTCCCCAAGGCTTCCATACCGCAGCACTATAAGCAGAACAGCCGTAATAACCAGTGAAAGAACCTGAAGTTTATTCTTTTCGAACCACCCGGCTAACCTCAGATGGGACGGAACTTCTTCAGTCTTATTCTCCGGCTCGTTTTCCCTGTTTTTGCAAATCGAAGCTTTTATTGCAAAATAGACCGATAGAAAAACAAAAACAGCGGGAATGATATAAGCGCTAAAAAATCTGTGTAAAAGATCCTTTATCATTGGATAAAAAACCACAGCTTCGTTAGGATATCCTGCAAATAACATATTGGCGGAATATGGTGAAGTCATTGACTTTGCAAAGAAAGTCCATAAGGGGTTGTGGTAATTTCTCAGATAAAATGCGAGCAGAAGCGAAATTGAGGATAATATCGCCAAAATCGCATAACTGCCTGATGTTCTGGATCTGCTGCCGGTTGACTGGGATGACAAATTCCTGATTCCTTTCGGGTATATTATAATCTGACGATGTTAGTTCGATTAATAATTATTCATACCTTCAGACTTGTTTGCATTAAAGGGTTTTAACGGGTTTGATAGAAAAAACTTCCGAGACATTTCTTTAAGGGGGTGCGAGGCTTCGAGCCTCTTGATTATGGATAAGTTTAACATGGCAGCACAGATGGAAACCAGCAGGGAACTCACCCGTTCCCCTCATATGAACAAAGTTATCGAATTAGCGGATAAAGTTTTGAAAGGCGAAGGCAATAAAAGTAACCTTCAGGCAGCTCTTCAGGAGCTGGAGCAGGCAATCAGCCAGCTTTATAAGATATATCAGTATGAAGCACGCTTTCAGGAGAAAACCGATTTCTTCAAAAAAGAGAGTGAAATTATCGAAAAATACTTCAAGCGGGCAAAAGACGGCGCCGCAAGGATAGGCAAGTATTTTGCCATTCCTGAAAACCGGTATATCGAAGAGGGACTTGCCGACAGCACAAAAGCATTTATCGAACTTTTTTCATCTTTCGACAGACTGCAGGAAGAAGAATCAAAAAGACCCCAGCTTTCAAAATCTCCCTATCTAAGCGAAATCATGAGAGTTGCCAAACTTGTCAAAGAGAGCAAACTTTCCGCCGACCTCCTCAAAGAAAGGCTCGAAATGTTCATCGCCGTTCAGACCAATTTTGTCAACAACATCGACTATATGATTCCGGCTATGGACGAGCGTCTTTTCTACGAAGAAAACAAACAGCAGCTCAAGGATAAGTTTAATGAACTTATTCAGGGCCTTAATCTTGCTAAAACATACTTCCTTACCCACCAGTTTCAGGTCGTTACCGACGGACTGGCAAAAGCTGATAAAGCTATCGAGTTTATCGTAGAATTTGAAAAGAAACTAAAGGATATAAGAGAAGCTCCCAAAGTGAAATTCTGCTTCAAATGCGGAGCGGAAAACCCCAGAACAGTCAAATTCTGCGTGCGCTGCAATTTTAACTTCCCGCCCCTTCAGATGGAAGAGGAATCAACCCTTGATGTCCGCCTTGAAGAAGGAGGAATCGCCCAGACTGATCATGTTATGACTGAAAACCTGATGAGACTCTTTAACGCCGTTGATGGAATTAAAAACGGTAAAATAACAATGGACAAATATGTAAAAGAGGTTCAGTGGTTTATCGGAATTATCGAAAAGGCAAGGGAAGAACAAAGGAAAATCCCCGCACCTCCTGCAGAGCAGTATGATCCTGATGCTGAAGAAGCATTTGAAATGTTCAAGGAAGCTTTTGAAACAGGTATGCAGGATATTGAAGACGGTGCCAACCTGCTCCTTCTTTATCCGGAAAACCTTAACCCCGACCTGCTGGAAACCGGTATGGAAACAGTTATGCGCGGAGGCGACAGACTTTTCCAGATTAAAATAGTGAGCGAACAGGCAAAAGCTGCTATGGCTCAGCACATGAAAGATAATAAATAATCTCTATTTTATAATATTAGTTTCAAGAAAATTAGTCAGATCTCTGGCTAATTTTTTATTTCCCTTCACTGTTGGATGCACATAATCGAGAAAAAGATCGTCTTCACCGGTGTCCTGCCACTGATCGTAAAGGTCGAGAAAATAGCCTCCGTATGCATCCGCTGCTTTTTTCATGGTTTTTCTGTAAAACTCAATGGGGAAGTCTTCTTCTTCAGCTCTCGGCATTGAAATTACGACAATTTTGATATTATTCTTTTTACATAGATCAAAAACAGCTTCAAGATTATCTTTCATATCCGAAGCACTGACCCTCCATACACCCTGACCGGGCGGAACTTCATCCTTGAGATGGGGGTTCGATTTATAACGTCTGTTCAGCATTTCCCTGCGGAGAGTCATATAAATACCGCTTCTGTACAGAACTTTCAGCACAGGGGACAGGATGGCAGGCGCTGCCCGGTTTTTATCCTCGTCCCAGTCTATATCAGGATCATTGTTGTGGGAAATTATCAGAATATCAGGCTTAAACTTAATGCCCTTTTCAATAAAGAAATTCCGGGATGAAAATGATGTGTAACCCGGAACAGCGGCGTTTATTACTTCAAATTTCCTGCCGGGATGGTTTTCGTTCAGTTGTTTTTCAACAAGGGCGGAAAATGTTTCATCCTGATTCATTCCATAACCAAAAGCTGCAGAATCACCGATTACCATTATTCTTGTAACACCATCAGGCTTCTTTTCCTGAACATCCCCGTATCTGAAACCGTATTTGTTTACGGAAAGGTATCTCACGGCATTTCCCGTGTTGGTCATTCCGGAGCGCCCCGGGAAAAGCTCCCATAGAAAGGCAGGATGGGGTCTGTGGAGGGGGGGATTCTTTCTTATGGCGTTGTCTATGGCGTATTCTGTAGAACAAAATATAATCAAAACCCAGACAACGACGCTGATTGCCTTTTTCCAGCCTCTGATTTTCGAACCGAAAAACACATTGAACAGTATAAATGCAAAGGAAGTCCACATCAGCACAATTATACCCGGCTTTTCGGAACCGGGTGGAGGGTAGTTGACCGCTTCGCTGTAATAAGGATTTGGGGAAGGCAGAATAAACCCCGGAGACAAACCGCTTTTTACAATAAAAAAAGTAATAACGGCAAAAAGAAGCCCTATAACAATAATGGCGGCTGAATTCAGTTTCCTGAGGAAGTCTGCATTCACTTCAATTCAGGGACTCCCCTTACTTTGCATCTGGCGAGGAAAATATCTTCGAATTCTTCACAGAATAATTTCAGAATCGACTGTCCGAAGCTTCGCGGATCTACTCCGAGAAATTCCAGTCCTGAAGTTTTCACAGGAGTTCCTTCGGTTTTTATGTTAATTCCAAAATGAATAAGGGTGGAAACAGTGGATTTTGTAGCTATGGAAACGGAAAGTTTGCCTTTGCCTCCATCGGGAGCGGGGCAGAAAATATCGTCGCCGTTTCTCTCAACGCCCTGAATTCCTCTGCGTTCAAGCTCTTCTTTGATAATAGCGGTGAGAAGCCTTTGTCTGTAAACAGCCTTTTCCAGATCCTCATCAAAAATCTCCGCAATAAAATGGAGCATAAGAGGGCTGTAGATATGAGCGTTTTCCTTGACATCAGCAAGATCCACCATAGAGCCTATGGAAACTTTGCATTCGCCTGTAAAGGCAACAATGGCGTTTCCCCTTATGTCGAAATTGTTGTAAATCCAGTGGGGAGCGAGTTCCACTCCGTTATAAGTGATGGATTGTTCCGGAAAAATATGTCTGATCATTTTTTACCTTTGCCTGCCGGTTGTTTCTGAATTACTTCAATATCTTTCAACAACTGGGTGCAAGCCAGTTTGATGGGGATATTGGTGTTTATTCCCAGTTTCTGGAAGATAGGTTCTCTCTCGGTGTTTGTAACCCGTGCATAAACATGGGGCACATTAAAAATGACTTTTGCTATCTGTGAAATAGCAAGATTTGCATTGTCGTCTCCAGACAATGCCAGAAGCATATCAGCCTGTTCGATTTTTGCTCTTTTGAGAAATTCTACATCAGTGGCGTCTCCTTCCATGGAAAAACCGCCGAAATCCGGGCTGAGTTCTTTGAACGCTTCTTCGTTTTTATCTATGGCAATCAGGCTTTCTCCCTGATCTGACAGGGCGTTGGCAATGGTCGCCCCCATCTTGCCGCAGCCTACAACTATAATAAACATAGTGAAAACCTTTCGTTTCCGGAAAATTAATTCTCTTCTTCTTCTTCCTCTTCTTCAATGCCCGCTTCTTCTATGTTTGCATCAAGAACTTTGTGGACATATTCCACTGCTCCTCTTGCATCCAGATAGGCATTTACACATATACCCATATTCTCGGGGCTTGGCGAATCAAGGTAAATCTTGATCGAATCCAGCATAAAACTTACGATGTTTATGGCTCCCAGACTCATATTTTTGGTGTCTTTGGTAGTCTCTGAAACTTCCATATCCAGAATTTCGTTTCTGGAGTCGTTTATCTGCTCGGTCAGGGCATCATGATAAACCTGAAGCAGACTAATATCAGCTTCGCCCTGATGGACTGCTTTCATAGCACTGAGAAGGGACTCAAAACCGGGATTGTTTGCATCCGCAGGAGCGCTCATATAGGTTAGATCTAATTCCTTATTCATAACGAATCTCCAAAGCTTTAATAAAGTTAATTATTGGCTTTTTCCGTTTCAATTCCTTTCAGGGGATTATTAAACAGAAATTACAGATTGTTGCTTTTATCCGGCGGCGCGCTTGTTCCTGCAGGTTGTTCTGCCGGTTTGGCAGGTTTTGCTGCTGGTGTGGTTTCGTCATCGGACTTAATCTTAATACTGATTTCCTCTTCAGCCATAAGCTGAATTTCCATAGGACTTCCCAAATGAGTTATGTTAAGGAGAAATTTTGATCCGGTATATTCTTCCTTAGCAATAAAATCAACTTTTGAACCGGCTGTAAGCATTACGGTTACTTTTTCGTTTTCAACCATAATCTCATTGGTTTTGGACTGAACAACAGAAAGGTTTCTGTTGAGGCCGCTTAAAGTAATGGTGTAAAGTTTCTGAGTTCTCAGATTCGGCATTATTTTAACCAGGTTTTTATCTGTTTTGAAATCAAAAACCGTACCATCTTTGGTCAGATTCTGAGGTTGTCCGTTTACAAGAACATATTTCATCGGAAGTTCCGACTCCACAGCAAGGCTGTTGAACGAGCGCGGCAAATCCGGTTTTGGTTCTGATGGTTTGGCGTGCAGTCTTGGCTTTACCGGTGTATTTGGCTGTTTGCTTTCCTTAAAGATGTAGCTTTTCAGGAAAAAAGCAGCGCCAAGAGCCAGAAAAACTGCGAGAAGTATAACTATAAGGAGAACAGGGCTTGATTTCTTACCTTTTCCCTTTCCTCCCAGAAGATTTCTGAGTGACTTTTTCTCTTTAAGAATCTTAATTGCAACAACGGTAACATTATCTTTGCCGCCTGCGGTGTTTGCGCGGTCGATAAGTTCATTGCAGAATGCCTGCATGCTGGGGTTCTGAACTGCTGCCTGGGCGATGTCCATTTCGCCAACCTGATTGTAAAGTCCGTCGCTGCAGAAAAGAATGATGTCTTCTTCCTTAACCTGAAGGTGCTTGACTTCAGCTTTCATTGATATATCAGAACCAAGAGCATTGAGATATGATGTTTTGCCCGACGGATCAAGGGTTTCGTCGGAAGTCAGATGGTTAAGCTTAACTTTTGCGAGAGGCTCGAGAAGTTGTTCCTCTGTAAGTTTTTTTATCATTCCGTTGCGGATTAAATAAGCTTTGCTGCTGCCGACGCTTGCCACATAAAGGGAATCACCGTTGAAAAAACCTGAAGTCAGAGTGCATCCGACCATACGGTTTTCTTTTTCAGCAAGTGAAAGTATGATATGGTTGATTCTGGTGTAAAGCTCCTGAATCACTCTGTGGGGTTCGAGGATTTCAGCCTCGTCATACATCTGTTTGAACTCGCCAAGCTTGAAGAACTTTTCCATGTGGTTGATGGCGATCTTGCTTGCTATTTCTCCGAGCGAGAAACCGCCAACCCCATCGGATACCGCTATCAGCGCAGAAGAATGTCCGTCATCGTCTTCTCTTCGCTCGGCGCAATAGTTGTCTTCATTTAACTCTTTTATTGTCCCTTTGTGGGAGGAAAAACCAACCTCATACTGAATTGCCTTTTCTGATTTTGGCGGCATATCTTTTTACCATCCCAAAGTGTTGTAAATTTATGTGAAAATATGGAAATAGCTAAGTTGTGAATAATCTGATAAGGATTATGAATGGTACTGACATAAACTGATTCAGCACTCTCGTCCAGATAATGAACATCAGGACAAAGGGGATGATTGTTGCATAGCGCTGTTCAAACTCCATGAGCTTGTATGCCAGATCCGAAGGGAGAATTCCGTATATAATCTTGGAACCGTCGAGGGGCGGGAATGGGACCAGATTGAAGATTCCAAGTCCGATGTTTACCATTACAAAGGTAAAAACCAACATTGCAAGGTTAAAAGGCGAATCAGGTGTGACAATATGGAATTTAAGCAGTAAGCCTGCTATGGCAGCCAGTGCAAAGTTAGAAAGAGGTCCTGCAAAGGCAACCCACGCCATATCCTGTCTGGGATTTCTGAAATTGTAAGGGTTTACGCTGACAGGTTTCGCCCATCCGAATACAACCGGGCTGAAAAGCGCAGTGAGCAGAAGCACAAGTCCGCCTATGGGGTCTATGTGGACGATGGGATTGAAACTGAGTCTTCCCTGATATTTAGCGGTAGGATCTCCAAAAAGGAAGGCTGCATAACCATGACACATTTCATGTATTACGAATGCAATCAGAATCGATACCAGAGAAAAAACCAGTTTGAAAACCAGGGGTAGCTGCTTATAGAGGAAAAAATATTCGTAAAGCTCCTGCATTTGGTCCATCCTTATTTCCGGTTGATATATCTTATTATTTTAATCAAAATAAACCTATCAGTCAAGGTAAAGTAAACTTTTCTCCAAAGTATTAAATTAATTTAACACTTAATTAATGAAGGAGTTATCAGGTTGAAAGAAAATGTTCAGTATGTGAACTTGTTAATTATGGCAAAATTGCTATAATAATCGTATACTGATTGAATCGGAAAGCATTGATGGAACTGGAAAACCGCAGAAAAAACAGTACCCTGAAAGGGTTCTCGCTTATTGAGCTTGTCCTCGCTGTGTCTATTGTTGCCACAGCCCTTATTCTGTTTATCGGAATCTTTTTTGCCATGTTCAGGGCGTCCCAGAAGGGTGTTGATCTTACTGCAGGCACAGTTGTTGCAGAATCGGTTCTCAACCAGTATCTTTATGATCAGCAGGAGAAAACAGGGGGCCTTCCTGTGAACCTGACTGATAATTCCGGTTCTCCTTATACAGGAACGACAAGTCTTAACAAAACTATTTTTACTTATGAAATAACCTGTCAGGATACAGATTCCACCGATTTGAAAAGGCTCGATGTTCAGGTCTGGTGGTGGCAGTCTGATGCTACCCGGCAGGATAATAAAGAAGGATATGGCAAATTGCATGTAAAGCTGACCAGAATGGTCTTCACCAGAAGCAAAATGGCCATTATTCCTGCAAACTAAAGGTGTGGAATTGATAAAGTCAAAATCCGGAGGAGCTACATTAATCGAAGTTCTGATTGCTTGTGCAGTTTTCAGCCTGCTTGTGCTGTGTTTATTTGCAGTTATGAAATACGCTACAAATAGCTGGAGAAATGTGGAAGACAGGGTTTCCGTTCAGTCGGAAATCCGGAAGATTCAGACCAGTCTAACCGAAGATCTGAGAAAAACTTCATATGCTTCGGTTATTACATATACAGGCGATTACAGACACGCCATCGCTTTTAAGACATTCATCAATCCCTACACCGGCAAGTTTGAAACAGGACCTTCAGGGGATCTTATCAGTCAGGGCTATGTGCTGTTTTTCCTGATGAGGCCCAAGGGAGATACCTGCGGACATTCGGCTCTGGCAACCACTGATAACAAATGCCCTCATAAGGTTCTTGTCAGGGTTGATCTTACCAGAACAACCGACGGCACAAATTCATGGGCTCCCATAACTTTCCCAACATACAGCAAGGATTCTGAAGCTGCTGCCGCATCAAACGCCCTTAAAGCTTATCTTCCCTCGGATCTCAGCCAGTTTTATTTCAGAGGCACATCAATCACTGCTGATGAATACAAAGCTACTATTTCAGGGGAAACAAAGTATGTGGAAAATGTTTACATCATCGGAAAAAATCTGCTGAGCTTCAATGTGGAAAAGAAACTCCCCCCCAATAATCCGGAAGTTCTTGTGGATATTAAGTGCTTCAAAATGATGTCAGCGGGAATTGCATACAATCCCGGAACTCAGGATCTGGATACAAACCAGTTTACGATTCAGGTTGATAACCGGGTAATTCCGATGAATCCTTAGTTTCTTTCTTCTTTTCATCTTTTCTGGAAGGATTGACAAACAGATAACACAACCCTCCGGTTGCGCCTACCAGCATCTTTAATGCATGCCCTATAAGCGAAATTGAAAAACTGACTTCCTTTGCTATGCCGTATTTTGCGTAAAACAGAACTGTTGTAATATCCTGAGTGCCTATCGAACTAACCACAACCGGTAAATATGCAACCACTCTTGTAAGTGGAACAAGTATAAAGAAAGACTGAAGCGGTGCGCTGCTTTTTATTGAAAGGCTTATAAACCAGAAAGCCAGCCCTCCTGCAAACGGCGATATGCAGGAAAGTAAAAAAGCATAAAACAGATGTTTCTTATAACTTCTGTAAATATGAAATGATTCCATGCCTTCAAGCCAGGGATTTGCAATGCCGAATCGGGAGAAAAACTTTTTTCCATTTGCAATAAACCAGGGCATAAGCAGTATTGAACCAATAGCTACCGCAAGCATACCGCCTACAAACCAAGCCAGTGGCACAGAAAGTTTTGATTTGCTGAAGCTGTCCCAGCCCATCAGAAGTGCTATCAGAGCACAGAAACTCAGGCTCAGATACGATACCCATTTTTCTGCAAGAACAGAAGCGAATGAAGCACCCATTTTATCCTCTCTGGCTCCGAATATATAAGCCCTCCATAAATCTCCCGCCATTCCCGTTGGAAGCGCCTGATTGAAAAACAAGCTGATAAGCCGGAGTATCATGACATGGGTCCATGAAATGTGAAGTCCAAGAGGTTCGAGGAGAACTTTCCACGCCGCTGCAGATGACCAAACGGCAACAAAAAAAGCGGTGAAAGAAGCGCAGAGCCAGACCGGTTCTGCCGATTTAAGAACTGCAAGAAGTTTGGCAGTATTAATATGTCTGAACAGAAGATATAAAAGCAGAAAGCTGAAAGCAAGTTTCAGGAAATAGATAAGAAGGGACTTTCTTTTTTCCTTCGGTGATTTGTTCTCATTTGCCATGGAAAATTTCTCCTGAACTAAAGCTTCGATACGGGAACCCAGAGAATGCCGAATTCAAGGATGTTTATGTCAGCTTTCTCCACCGATACCCTTGTTTCTTCAATATCCATAGCTTTATCGGCGTACTTCTGTCTTATGATTTCAAGCTCATCATCCATTTCACCACGCAGTTTTTCCGCCTCATCAGCAAGAAGTTCAAGCTCAAGCTCAGTCTGTTTGGCTTTGCTGCCTGCTTTTTCCGTCATCCGCCTTTTATCCATCGCCCCGGAAACCGCTCTGCCCACACTCCTGCGGCTGCTGGTTAAAAAGCCGAGGATGGATTCGCCTATGTTTACCATCTCTGTTGATTTTCTGCTTTTTTCCTCTGCTCTTGCGTCTTCCAGTTTCGACATGGTTTTCTGGGTTTTTCTGGTTATAGTATCAATCCGGGTCTGATATTTTCGCTGAATTTTTGCCTGCTCGGTATTCATTACATTTTCTACTTCCGCAGCACAGCGTTTTTCAAATTCATCCCTCGATTCCCCGATTTTACCGAGGAGTTTGAGTGAATCGTTTTTCATTACGGAAATTGATTCTTCCCTGAAGAAAGTATCAACCAGTTCACTGTGTAAAAAAGCAGCGTCTTTTTTGCCTGTGATCCACTGGGGCAGCGAACCGTAAAGCGCTCCCTGCATAGGTTTTCTGAAAACGAGACTTTTTTCAATAACAATATTTTCAGGCTGCCAGGCAGGGGGGCTGTCGCCTTCAAGGGGGAAAATCATCTTTACTTTTTCCTCATAGTGGACAAGGTCTTTTTTCTCTTCATCAAATCTGATTCTGGCTCTTCCGAAAAGTGCGGGTCTGTATAAAACTTTATCCGATTTTTCACTGAAAGCTTCAAATATGCTTCTGATTTCGTCTTTGTCGAGGGAAGCTTCGCCGAGGAAAAAATTGCCCATTATTTCTGGCAGGGTAGGCATAACAGCGGAGAAATCAGGATGATCCGATCCTGACGAACTTCCTGCGCTGCTGATTCCCATAGTTGAAGCAGTGGCGGCGTATTGCTGCCTGCTTTCTTTTTGCTGAACCGGAGCCGCCGCCGGTGAAACCTGAGGTTTTGCAGGCTGTCTGTTTGCTGCAGCCGGGGTTGAAACAGCAGGGGAAGCATTTACGGAATGAGCTGCTTTTCTGCCTTTCATTATTTCCTTTACCTGAATCTTTGTAACTGGTCCCCGCAGATATGCCTGAGAGAAGCGGGTGTGGAAAACTTCAGGTGCGCTGAGTCTGGCGCTGTGGAGGATGAAATTTCTCGAACCCAGCTTTGAAATAAGTGAATCCATTTCTCCCTTGTCAAATCCTCCTGCAGAGGATTCAAGGCCGTCAAGTATGCGCTTTTTATCCCGATCTGTCTGGAGTTTTCCGATCATCCATGTTCCTGCGTTGGTAAGGGCTTTATAATCCAGATCCACAGGGTTCTGTGTGGCGAGAACCATTCCGAGGCCAAAGGCACGAGCCTGTTTAAGAATAGTAAGTATGGGATTTTTTGAAGGCGGATTGGCGGGGTAGGGGGGCAGATATCCGAAAACCTCGTCAAAATACAATAACGCCCTGAGTTCGGTTGTGCCCGGCATTGTTCTGATACAGCTGATTATTCTGCCGAGGAGAAGCGTTACAAAAAACATTCTTTCCGCATCAGATAAATGTGCTATGTAAAAAATGGAACAAGGTGTTTTGTCGGCATCTCTGAGCCATTTTTCGGGATTGAGAGGTTCTCCCTTAGTCCATCCCGCAAAGCCCGGTGAAGCGATGACATTATTCAGGAGCATTGCCAGCTCCATTCTTTCTTTTTTTGGGAAAAGGGAATCCACTTCAAAAACTCCCAGTTTTCTCACCGGAGGATCCACCACATATCCGATAATGGACTCAAGGGTAAGGTCTTCCCCCTGTTTCCAGCGGTCCTGAAGAATATTTGAAATAAGTATGAATTCCTTTGACTGAACGGGGTTGCCCTCAATTCCAAGAAGTCCCAGAAGCGACTGGGTGGTTGAGCCGATAGCTTCCGTCAGGGCTTCCTGATCTTCGAGAACCGCAGACTCCGGCGCCCGGAAAGAATCGAGTATATTCACCGGCACTCCACTGTCGGAGCCTGGTGTATAAATTGTAAATTCAGTATTATCAACAAGTTTCTTTATCCGATCCCTGCCGATTCCCGATTTCTCCAGACCTGTAGCCCATGAGCGGGCGATTGTTGCTGCATATTCCTTTACGGTCTGGTTCTGTCTTTTTGCGTCTTCTTCGTTTATCCATGGTGAAAATTCATCGGGAGACAGATTGGGGAACTGCAGGGCAAGATTGGGCATATCTCCCTTGGGATCAATAATTATTACAGGAATCCGGTTTACCAGGGCTTCCTCCAGAAGATTCATCGAAAGACCCGTTTTACCCGAACCTGTCATACCCACAATCACTCCATGGGTTGTAAATGCCGCTGATTCGTATAATAAAGGTGATTCTGTCTTTTTCTGGGTTTCGGGGTTAACTTTGCTCCCCAGATAAAAACTTCCGGAGGGAATCTCTGTCATAATTTTCTCCTTATTTGAAGTAGCTGAGTATAATATTTGTCCAGGATGTTCCTGAGTTTCTTTTTCTCATTGCCTCTATGGCGGACATTCCACAGTTCTGAACAGCAAAACGGAGCTGCACTAGATCTCTTACATCATCATCGGTGAGATCCATTTCATATCCGGCATCTCCCTGCCATTTTTTGAATTCATTATAGGCATGTTTGAATCTTGCCGGTACTCCGAAAATTTCATACATACCCACATCGGTGAATAACTTTGATACGGGAAACGAAACTGATTTCATAGCTTCTTTCCATGCCATCCCGCTTCGTTTAAGCCCCATTATGTTCTGGGGGTGAATTCCGGTGCTTTGTCCAAGATGCAGGCAGACTGAAACATCATCATCATTCTCCAGTGTTTTGCCGAGAATCATTACCACCTGCTTATCCGCATTGTAGTATTTAGCCATAAAATAGGTCATGTTGGATGCTTCCGACCATAATACGGATTTGTCCGTTTCCTGTGCCGTTGCAATCCGGCAGGTTAAAGCGGCAATGCAAACCAATACGGCAGCAATAATATACTTTTTCATACTCCGCCTCCGGCAATATATGATAACTTTCGGTTTTGATTACTGAATTTCAGCTTGTTTAATTCTGTCCCATCATTTTCAGAAATGCGTCAAGAAGTTTTGGATCGAACTGTGTTCCTGAATTCTGAGCCATTATTTCCAGGGCTTTTTCCTTTGGAGCACCTTTTCTGTATGGTCTGTCAGAAGTTATGGCGTCATAGGTGTCTGCGAGGGCAATTATCCTTGCGCCCACAGGTATTTCCTCCCCTTTAAGCCCGCAGGGGTATCCTTTGCCGTCCCATCTTTCGTGGTGGCTTTTTGCCGCTGATATAACTTTCTGATCCACACAGCCTTTTACTCCTGAAAGAAGTTTTTCCGTATCGGCGGCGTGTTGTTTCATGATGGTAAATTCCTCATCGGTAAGGGCGCCGGGTTTATTGAGAACTGAGATGGGGGTGAGGATCTTTCCCACATCGTGCAGAACTGCAGCCTGATTCACTGTTGCCTGTTCTTCAGGCGGGAGATTAATAGCTTTTGCAAGATCGCCCGACATTTTGGCTACTCTGTCCACATGCCAGCCTGTATAATCGTCTTTAATTTTAATTGCCTGTATAAGACCGGGGAATGCCGCAGCAGCGGTTCCCGACATTTTCAGGGTTGCTTCAAGTGCTGTCCGGGCAGCGATGGAAGCCAGATCAGCAGCTTTCACCGGTGCAGGATCGGTCTGTTTTATCTCCCTGATTTGCGCAGGGTTTATCAAATCCATTTTCCCGGAATATACGCTTCCAATGCTTTCTCCTGTCTGAACAATGGGTGAAGAGCCTGTTCTGTCCGCAGAATCTGTCTGTATCCGTGAAAACCGGGTGTTTGAAATATTGCTGATCTGCATTGTGAGCGCCTCTTTATCAGATTATTGTAAAAATTATATTCGGATTTCCGGTGTTGATGTCCTGAAAAAGTTAAGTTTTGTTAATTATTTAACGGAACATCCGTGATATATGCCATTTTAGCTTAAAGAAAATTAGTCAGTCAGTAAAATAATCCTTTGTAAAGAAAAAAGCTTTGTGGTGTATTATGAAGGAAAATGACATTTTTATTAGAATTCTCATTTACGCCGGCATATTTGCCTGCATTTGTTTTCCGGTTATCCGGACTAATGGTTTGAATTGATTCCGGAATGAATATGAATAAAAGGATACAGATCTGATGGGAGTAAAAGCCGAAACTGCAGAAGATGCGTTGTTGATGGCATATGCAAATTATAAGGTAAATAACTATCAGCAAATGCTTCTACACGCCCAGGAGGCGCTGAAACTTCGCCCTGATTTTCCGCTGTCTTTACATTATCAGGCACTCGCCCTGCGGGGGCTTGGTGATTTTACAGGCGCAGAAGAAGCTGTAAGAAGCGCTATTAATAAAGACAAAAATAATTTCCATCATGTTTTCCTTCTTGGAATAATTATGTGGAATTCCGGTGATATGAGAGCTGCTGAGGACTTCCTTAAAAAAGCCGTCAGCACCATGTCCAAAGAACCCACATTTTTGATTGAATATGCCACTTACCTCATACACAGGGGAAGATTTGATGAAGCTCAGGATTTTGCCTACAGAGCGAGAAGTATTGATGAAAACACACCAAAACTTCAGTTGGTTCTCGACAGCGCCAAACGCAAGGAAATAGGCAAAGGTCTCGAAATGCTGGTTTACGAACCGCCTTTCCCTTACAGCCCTGATTTGATTTTCCCTTATCTCAAACTTGGCGAATATTATCTTAAAAACGATTATCTTCCCAACTCCCAGATGGAGTATCTTAAAGCTTTGAGAATTGATTCCAATAATCCTGAAGCAATGAGCGGTTTTGCCACTGCCACAAGACTTCAGGAAGGCGGATTTTACCATTTTGCACGCAGTTTTGCGTTATTCCTCAGAAAACCCTATGTCTATGGCGTAATTCTGGCAATAGTCCTGTTTCTTGTTGTCGTAGCATTCAAGGATCAACAGTTTATTATGATGCCGGTTCTCAGTATTGCAGGCGGACTCCTTGCCATGACAGGATTTTTCCTTATTACAGGTTTACCCAATAAAGGCGCCGGTGAGTACAAAAGAATTCTCGGCGAATGGAATGTTACCGACATTAATTCGATCCCTGCCAAACTCTCGCAGATTTCCTCAGAGCTGGAAAAACAGAGAAGACAGGAAGATGCCGTGGTAAGCAGATCAAAAATGCTGCTTTCCTACAGCAATATCTTTTCCCTCGTTTTCTGGATTTCATTGCTGTCAATGGCAGGCCTTGTTAACATCAACACCGTAAATCTCGATGTTGATACTCAGGACATGATTGCAGCCACAAAGCTTATTATTCTTGGTTTTCTTATTGTATCCGTAGGCTTGTCCCTCTGGCTCCGCAGCAAATCAAGAGCTGTTCTCAGAGATGGATTAAGCGGCAATGGCACAAACGGAACAACAAAAACAACCGGTACATCAAAAGCTAACGGAGCGTCAAAAACAGCCGGTAAATAAATAATACGGAGGAAATTATGGGTATTCGGGAAAAATTCACCGATGATGAATGGGAATTGGTTACAGGAGCGCCTTTCCTCGCAGGATTAGCTGCTTCTCTTTCTGATACCACTCCGTCCTGTTTCGAAAAGGAAATGGATGCCCATATAAAAAACCTGAAAAAATCGAGGGATAAATACGCCCACAATCCCCTGATTTCCGCTATTCTTGATGAATATTACAGAGAAGACAATGCTGTATCTCCCGAACAACCGGCAGCTTCTGACGAAAATCAGGAAGAACCGGGAGAAGACATTACGGAAGATATAATGAGAACAATGGGCCAGAGAATAGAAGAATTGTCAAAAGCTGCGAAACTCGCTGAAGAGAAACTTCCTCAGGGTGAAGCTCAGGAATTCAAACAGTTTCTTTATGACCTTGCTTATGTGGTTGCAAATGCCGCTGGTGAAGGTTTCCTCGGCAACTGGGGAAAAAGAATCAGCCGGCAGGAAGCAGGCTTTCTCGAAAAACTCCGCCTCGCGCTTAATCTCTGATTACAAAAGAGCCTGCCGGGTTCTACCCGGTAAAAACTCCGGATAATAACAGTCTTTATATCCGCATGCCTTTTCAAAAAACACCCTGAACTGTTCTCTGCAGTATGAAAGAAACTCTTCCTTACCAATTTCCGGTTTCTCTTTCAACAGATCAAGAGCGCCTCTCACCAGCTTTAAATCTTCCAGCTTTTCCTTCGATGAAAACTCCCTGCCCACAATTTTAAGAGCTGTAAGCCCCTTTATTTTTCTGAAGTCAAATAATGCACACAAACCACACCCCGTCAGGCTCTGCCTCCCCGATATCAAGCTTCCTATTTCCGATTTATGCGGGCATTTACTGTCTGATGTATTCTTTATCTTATATTTCATTGCGCAGGCAAGATCCACCCTGGGTTTTTTTCCAAGAGTTTCATTTATTCCATGGTCAAAATGGCAGAATCCGTCTATAAAGGGACATAGGCCCCTGAAAATAAAAGCTTCGTATTCGATCTCCGGTTCCGATTCAATTATTGCTCTGATTTCTTCAACTGTAAGATGTCTGTCGAGAATAACCCTGTCCGCTCCCATTTTCTTATATAATTTCACAGTCTGGCTGTTAAGCGCTGTTCCTCCGGTGCCCATAAAGAGTTTTACCGGAATACCCGCTTCCTTTATAGCGAGAAGGGAACCCATGTCACCGAGAATTATTGCGTCCGCACCGGCTTCGTGTAGAATTCCGACCTGATTCACAAGGTAATCAGTCTGCTCTTTGTGATATGTTTCATTGAGGGTTATATGAACAGGTTTGCCGTATTTGTGGGCTGTTGCTATTACTTTTCTGATATCTTCAAGACTGTGAAGGTGTGCGAAAGGATTGTTCCGCCTGGTTATGGATTCTATCATTCCATAATTTTCTTTCCATTCACCGGGAGCCATGCCGCAATAAAACTCATCGGCTCCTGCTTTTGCAAGAACCGCTGTCTCTTTAATCCTGCTGAGCGGGCAGGCTGTTTTCATATATTAATCCTGTTCTCCTTCTTTTTCATCTTCAATCCTGATTCTACCGGTTTTTAAATACCTGCATCCCTCCGGGCAGGGCGAACCATCGCAGGATTGAACCGTGTTTCCCCCAATAATAGGGCAGCGGGCAGCGCTGACAAGCAGCGAACCTAATTCCCCGAATATCCTGTAACCTTCTTCACTGCTGCTTACCGGTTTAATAGTTGCTGAACCGTCTTCAAACAGCATTAATGTAATTTTACCATAAGTTTTGAGTAAACCGATGCGATCTGAAATTTTTATTTCATCAAAATACGGTAAACCGCAAAGAAGCTCTCTGGCTTTATGAATACAGAATCCTGTTTCGAATTTTGCTTTTGCCATTCCTGTGGTGTAAGTAATGCACGGGCGGGCAATTTCCATAAGTTAGTCTTCCTGCTCCTGATATGCAGGCTGACCCTGAATTATTTCGGGTTTTTGTTCGCCGGTCTGTTCTTTGAGTATCTTTATCCATTTTACAACAGAGTCGATAATTATTATTCCCGCAAGAACAAGCATCGTGAGGGACATTATTATGTTGAGAACCATTTTGCCCGGCAGATAGACATTGAGTATATTCATCTGTGCCGCAGCTATGGTTGTGGCTCCGATAAACAGAAATGGTATAAATGATATAAGGGCATAGGACTTTTTATTGGGATGATTCTTCAGAATAATTGTAGTTCCGATGGCAAGGGCAATTGTTGCCAGAAGCTGGTTTGCTACTCCGAACATGGGCCAGATTGTGGTAATATTGCCTTCGTAAAGGAGATACCCCCAGGCAAAGGAAACCGTGGCTGCGCAGATTATTCCTCCCCAATACCACTTTGGATCATCGAATTTGGGGATAAAATGCCCTATGGATTCTCCGAGGATGTATCGTGCCACTCTTGTTCCCGCGTCGATTGTGGTCAGAATAAACAGAGCTTCAAACATAATTGCAAAATGGTACCAATACTGCATTATTCCGTCCATCCCCGGAATTTTGTTGAAAATGTAAGCCATACCGACGGCGAGGGATACCGCTCCGCCGGGTCTGTTAAGCAGACTTTCCCCGGTAAGTTTTTCCAGATGGGGAAGCTCAATGGGGGTAAGGTGGAGATTCTGCCATACAGCGGCAGTTGTGTTGATTGCAAGATAATCGTTTACATACAGTGATGTTGCTGCAATCAGGGCAATCATTCCCACAAAGCTTTCCAGAACCATTGCGCCGTAACCGATAAATGGAATATCCCGTTCGTTGTCCACCATTTTTGGCGTGGTTCCCGAACCAATCAGCGAATGGAAACCGGATATGGCTCCGCATGCTATGGTGATACATACATAGGGCCAAACGGGACCCGGCACAATAGGTCCGTTTCCGTGTATATACTGGGTGAATGCAGGCATGTTAAGGTTTGGGTGGACAACTGCAATACCTATGGCAAGGAGAAAAACCGTCCCGATTTTCATATAGGTTGAAAGATAATCCCTTGGTGCAAGGAGAAGCCAAACCGGAAGGGCAGCTGCGAGAAATCCGTATATGGGGAGGATTATCTTGAGGGTTTCGGGTCCAAAATTGAAATGGTGGGCATAAGGTGAATTCATTATCCAGTGCCCGCCGATTACCGACAGGAAAAGCAGTGTTACACCGATAATGGTGCCTTCCGTGATTTTGCCTTTTCTCCACACAAACATATAAAGGCCCACAAGAATAGCTATGGGGATTGTCATTGATACCGTGAAAAATCCCCAGGGACTGTTGTGAAGTGCATTTACCACTGCCACAGCAAGGCCTGCCATTGCAACCACTATGATGAAAAGAGTTGCAACAGCCGTTGCCGCTCCCGCAACAGGACCAGTTTCCCGTGCAGCTATTTTGTAAAGTGCTTTTCCTTTATGTCTTACTGAAGCAAACAGGATAATAAGATCGTGAACAGCTCCTGCAAAAACTCCGCCTATCAGTATCCACAGTGCGCCCGGCATATAACCGTATTGTGCGGCGAGAACCGGTCCTATGAGGGGGCCTGCTCCGGCAATAGCGGCAAAATGGTGTCCGAACAAAACCCATTTGTTCATCGGCATATAATCTTTGCCGTCTTCCATTGTGTGTGCCGGAGTATTCCGGGTTTCATCCATAACGAGGATCTTTGCGGTTATAAATGCACAGTAGTATCTGTAACCAAGTGCAAGGACGCATGCGGAAACGATAAGTAAAGTCAGGGCGTTCATTTAGGATTCATCACCTGCTAAAATTTTATAACTCTGAAGATCCTGGATTTCCGCCAGTCTCTCAGAAAGATACTTTTCCAGAATTTTTACCAGTCTTTTAGTTTCATTATAGTAAGGTTTTGCGATTTTCTTGCTGTAATCAAAATAGAGCTTGTCATAATCTGCCATTCTCTTTTTGATTCTGTCCTCCAGAATACTCTTCATAGAGCCTTTTTTCCCCATAATGCCCCTGACCATGCCCATCAAACCAAGCCGTTCGATTGTGTCGGCGTCGCATACAAGCTTCTCTTCCGTGGTCTGGGCGGCAATCATTGAAGTGGGAGTGTGCCTTACTATTATCTTTGTGATTTTCAGAATTGTCTGGGGATCCTCAATCAGCGATTCGAGAAATTCCTCTGCTCTGGCTCCGCCGTCGAGTCCGTGGAAATTTCCGTTTTCCGCTCCAACTCTGCCAATGTCGTGCAGAAGGGCGCCGCTGAGGGCAATAAAGGGATCCACCGGTTCCTCGATTTTATCCCCGATTTCCATACACCAGCGGCAGACTTCCAGAACATGAGAGTAATCGTGTCCCTCTTCCCTGCTGTGTTTTGCTCTTACAAATTCTATGATTTTTTCGATTAAATCCCGTTCTCTCGGATCAAGTTTTCTCTTGAACAAAATCAATACCCCCCATTTAATTATTAAGGGCGCTCTCGATTAAGAAAGCGCCCTGTATCTCCGTTTATTACTGTGCGATTAAGAGAGGTTTTGAGAGGAAATCGATTCCTGTTCTCCTTTTCGCTCTTTCAACCATCTCTGCCGCTATGTGGTTTGCATTGCAGATAATTTCAGCTTCATCCACTCTTGTGAGTTTGCCCTGCCACACAACCACTTCGCCGTTGATTATGGTAGCATCCACAATATGGGTTGCTCCTGCAAAAACGACTGCCGCCATAGGATCGTGCAGCGCTCCTGCGTAAGGCATCTGATTCATATTTATCAGAACTATATCCGCAGCCATTCCCGGTTTGAGTGTGCCGATTGTGTCAAATCCGAGAACCTGAGTGCCGCCCTGACAGGCTATGCGCAATGCTGTTTCCGCAGTCATTGATGTGGTTCCGCTTCTGAATCTGTGCGCCAGAAGGCCTGTTCTCACTTCGCCGAGCATATCCGATGAATCATTTGAAGCTGATCCATCCACAGCAAAGCTTACCGGCACTCCTGCTTCCAGCATTTCAGGCACAGGTGCGATTCCTGAACCGAGACGCAGGTTGGAAACGGGGCAGTGGGCTACTCCGGTTTTGGTTTCACCCATTCTTCTGATTTCACGATCATTTACATAAATAGAATGTGCAAACCATACATCTTCGCCTACCCAGTCGATGCTTTCCATCAGTTCGAAGGGGCGCATATTGAACTTTTCAGCACAATATTTCTCTTCGTCCTTTGTTTCAGCCAGATGGGTATGGAGCTTCACGCCGTATTTTCTTGCAAGCTGGGCTGTTTCTTTCATCAGTGATGGCGTAACCGAGAAAGGCGAGCAAGGACCCAGTGCAACTCTGGTCATTGCAAAGGGATCTTTGTCGTGATATTTTTTGATAAGTCTTTCGCAGTCGGCATGGATTGTATCCGCATCCTGAACCACATCATCCGGGGGCAGTCCTCCGTCTGATCTTCCGCATGACATGGATCCTCTGCAGGGGACAAATCTCATTCCCAGTGCTTTTGAAGCTTTAAACTGTTCGTCTATGAGTTCACCGCTTGTCTGGTGGGGGAATACATAGAACATATCCGTGCTTGTGGTGCAACCGGTAAGCGCCAGTTCTCCCAGTCCGAGGAGGGTGCTCCAGTAAACTGCTTCCGGTGTAAGTTCTCTCCAGATTTCATATAGGTTGGTAAGCCATTCGAAGAGTTCTGCATCCTGAACCCTTGGAATGCAGCGGGTAAGGGTCTGATAAAGATGGTGGTGTGTGTTTACCATGCCCGGCATTGCCAGTTTGCCTGAGCAATCAAATTCATCAGCATCACACTGAATTTCTTTTCCGATTTCCTTAATTTTGTTATCTTCTATGAGAATATCGGTATTTCTGTGGATTGCGCTCTTTTCATCCAGTGTTACAACCCATGAGCAGTTTTTCAGAAGTTTTCTTTTCAATGCGGAAACCTCTCTTTCGCAAAAGGATTTAATTCCGGTTGATCCCCGTTATCTGTCCCTTATGGAACCGGTATCTCTTCAAGCGCTCTTATTACAAGCCTTTCCAGACCGGCGGCATGGCTGTATCCGTCGCTTTTGCCTATCATTCTGTGGGCAAGGGTAAAAGGTGCCAGAAATTTGATGTCGTCGGGAATTACGAAATCTCTTCCCTCGATAAGTGCATGCGCCTGCGCCGCTCTGAACAGAGCGATTGATCCTCTCGGGCTTGCACCGAGGAAGAGGTTTTCGTCTTTCCTTGTTTCCTGAACAATCTTTACGATGTATTCCCTCAGATTTTCCTTAACCTTGACTTCTCTTGTTTTTGCCTGCATTTCCACTACTTCTTCGATAGTTACAACCTGTTCAAGAGCCTGTATGGGATGTCTGATTTTCTGGCGTTCCAGAATTTCAGATTCTGCTGTTTCGTCAGGGTATCCCATATTGATTCTTATAAAGAACCTGTCAAGCTGTGATTCGGGCAGCGGGAATGTGCCTTCATACTCTATCGGGTTCTGGGTGGCAATTACCATAAATGGTTTTGGCATAATATGGGTAACGCCGTCCAGTGAAATCTGCTTCTCCTCCATGCATTCGAGGAGGGCGGACTGTGTTTTTGGTGTTGCCCTGTTTATTTCGTCTGCCAGAATAATCTGGGTGTGGATAGGTCCCGGTTTAAACTCAAAATCCCTTGTTTTCTGGTTGAATATGTTTACCCCGATAATGTCGGAAGGCAGAAGATCGGGTGTAAACTGAATTCTGTTGAATTTACATCCGATTGATTTCGCAATAGCTCTTGCCAGCATTGTTTTTCCGACGCCGGGAACATCCTCAACAAGCAAATGCCCTTCGCAAAGAAGGGCAACCATAACGAGTTTAACTTCCCCGGTTTTTCCGACTATCACTTTTTCAACATTGGCAACAATTTTTTCTGTAAAAGGATTAATCTTTACCACCGTTCTTTCTGTGGAGAAGTTTTTTTATACTTTCATAAACCTGTAGTTCAGACAGCAGCTTCCTGCGGAATTTCGTATTCCTCAATGAAAGCTCCGCTGCCGGGTATTCCGTGCAGGTCTATATTGATAATTCTTCCTTCGAAATCGACAACCGGATCCCGTCTGAGCATAGGGGTATGTCCCACTACAGCTCCTTCGGCTCCCATACGGGAAAGCATATCATCGATTTCCTTGATTTCCGGCCGGGGTGTTTTCATATTGGTATATGCATCAATACCCCATATGCGGCGTCCCCAGATAAAGGCATCTCTTGCCCTTATCCAGTCTCTTTCCGGAAGTTCCGCAATTTCTTCCATTTTTTTCCAGAACTCGCGGCGGTCGGGCAGGGAATGGGCATAAAGCCGTTTGTTGACCACTACGCCGAGGACAAGTTTCTCCCGAAGGAAAGACCCCAGTTCGCCTTCCATCTCGTTTTTCCATACTTCCATGCCGCCGAAGCCTTTGATTGTTTTTTCGCCGCCCTGGTAGTACCAGTTGAGGTATTTCATGATTTTTTCGATCTGTTCATAATCAAGTCTAATCTCATTGAGATATTTTTTAAGCTGAACATAGTTCTGCTTAAATCTGATTATGTTGTTGAGCTGTTCGAAATCCATAAATTCGAAAACATCAGTGGCATCGAGCATCATCTGGTCGTGGTTGCCGAGTATGGGATAAATGGCGGATTTGAAGCTGGAGTCTTTTTCTGCATATTCCCTGAGCTTTTTCTTCAGATAGAACAGGAGGTGGAGAATCCGCTTGGGTCCTTCTTCCCAGCGGGAGGGGTCGCCTTCAAGGGGTTCTCCGCGCCAGTCAACATAATCGCCAATGAGGATAAAATCCACATTGGAGGCTTCAGGGTTCCAGACCCAGGTTCCTTCAATCAGCAGATTATGTTCATTCATGATTCGGATAAGGCGATCGTAATCGCCATGGAGATCTCCGATGGCTATGGTTTTTCTTTTTTCATTTTTTACGACGTCTTTGTTTTCCCTGGAATCTGTCATTTATGTGCTCCTTCTGGAATGGAAACTTCTCTATACTGCAGCCTGAACCCGGGCAGCCTCTGCTCCCCGATCCAGAGCTTTTTCGTTAAGGGGAATAACCTGCGGTTTAGCTGCAAACACTTTTTTAAGGGTGTTTTTTACCGCTTCTATTGAAATTATGGGTTTGTGCGCCAGAAATGCTCCGAGGGCTACCATGTTGGCTGCTCTTGAGCTGCCGATTTCGTTGGCGATATCGCTGGCGGGTACATGAACTATATCAATATCCGTGCGTTTTGGTTCGCGGTTTACAAGGGAAGTATTAACTACCAGCACTCCGCCGGGAACCACTGCATCTTCGAATTTATCAAGGGACGGCAGGTTCAGCACAATAACTGCCTTGGGATGTGATACCACCGGTGAACCGATTTCCTCATCCGACACGATAACCGTGCAATTGGCAAAACCGCCTCTGGTTTCAGGACCGTATGCGGGCATCCAGAGCACATTTTTGTCTTCGCTGAGTCCGGCATATGCAAGCATCTGCCCCATGCTCATAACGCCCTGGCCGCCAAATCCTGCAATAATAAGATCCTCTGTCATAAGGATTCCTCCATGCCTCTTAATTACTACATGTTAATTCATTTCCCTTCCTCAAAGGAAGGAACCGTTTTTTTCGGTTGATAGGGACAAAAAAATCATCCGATATCTTTATATACTCCAAGTTTGTAGTAGGGGAGCATATTTTCTTCAAGCCATTTGAGGGATTCCACAGGAGTCATACCCCAGTTGGACGGGCAGGTTGAAAGGAGTTCGATAAGGGTGAATCCTTTGTCTTCCACCTGATACTGGAATGCTTTTTTGATAGCTTTCTGAGCCTGTAATACATGTTTGGGATCGTGGGTGGATACTCTTTCGATGTATGCCACTCCGTCCAGACTCTGGAGAAGCTCGCAAACCCTGATGGGCAAACCGTTGGCTCTGGCATCTCTGCCGTAGGGTGTGGTGTCGGTTTTCTGACCGAGAAGTGTGGTGGGAGCCATCTGTCCGCCTGTCATACCATAAATAGCGTTGTTGACGAAGATAACGGTTATTCTCTCGCCTCTGGCTGCTGCATGGACGATTTCAGCAGTGCCGATAGCTGCAAGGTCGCCGTCTCCCTGATATGTGAAGAGATATTTGTCCGGGTGTGATCTTTTTATGCCTGTTGCAACTGCAGGAGCGCGGCCATGGGCAGCGGCTACCACATCACAGTTGAAGAAATCGTATGCAAATACGGCACAGCCTACCGGCGACACACCAATGGTTTTTTCCCTGATTCCCAGACTGTCTATAGCTTCAGCCACCATTCTGTGGATTATGCCGTGGGTGCAGCCTGCGCAATATGTAAAAGGCACATTCTGGAGCGCCTCGGGTCTTTCAAAAACAACCTTCATTTATGAAGCCTCCTTTATGAAGGATATTGGATAATGGAGTCCGGTTTGAAATCTATGCTTTAACCGTAAGACGGTCGTGAATCTTTTTGATTTCGTCATAGATATCTTCCACTGAAGGGGTCATTCCGCCCATTCTGCCGTGGAATGATACTGGGAGTCTGCCATTGTTGACGAGTTTGATATCCTCAATCATCTGACCTGCTGACAGTTCCACAACCAGAATTTCTTTTACCCGGTTAATATTCTCATCGAGTTTCTTTTCCGGGAAGGGCCAGAGTGTAATGGGTCTGAAAAGGCCCACTTTGATTCCTTCTTCTCTTGCTTTTCTTATGGCGGACTTTACTATGCGCGAGGTCATGCCATAGGAAGCTACCATAATATCAGCGTCTTCCATCATCCATTCTTCGGAGCGCTGTTCCTTTTCGCTGATAAGAGCGTATTTTTTCTGAAGTCTCAGATTGTGCTGCTCCATATCTTTTGGATCAATATGGATTGATGTAATGGCATTGGGTTTTCTGTCTTTACATCCGTTGGCAGCCCAGGGTTTTTCCACAAATGTGGGTTTATAATTGCCAAAATCAACGGGTTCCATCATCTGACCGAGTACACCGTCGATAAGAATCATGGCAGGGTTCTTGTAATGATCCGCAAGATCAAAAGCGAGGCGGACAAGATCAACTATTTCCTGCACTGAGTTTGGTGCCAGAACCAGACAGTGATAATCTCCATGTCCTCCGCCCTTGACAGCCTGAAAATAGTCTGACTGTGAGGGCTGGATTGTTCCGAGGCCCGGGCCGGCTCTCATAATGTTACAAACTACTGAGGGGAGTTCTGATGAAGCCAGGTATGAAATGCCTTCCTGTTTCAGGCTCACTCCGGGGCTTGATGATGATGTCATAACCCTTACCCCTGACGCTGCAGCTCCGTAAACCATATTTATTGCGGACACTTCGCTTTCAGCCTGGAGAAAAACGCCTTCCACCTGGGGCATGCGTTTTGACAGATAGGCAGGCAGTTCCGACTGGGGAGTAATCGGATAACCGAAAAAGTGGCGGCAGCCGGCGGTTATCGCAGCTTCGCCTATAGCTTCATTCCCCTTCATTAACTTCTTTTCCGACATTTTATCCCTTCCTTTTCCGGAAAAATTCCATCTAATATTAAAATGACTAAATCGGAGATTATTTATCTTCCTTGTAAACGCTGATGGCCACATCCGGACACATCCGGGCGCAGATGGCGCATCCTATGCAATTAGGCTGGTCATAGAGTTCCGATACATAATAACCTTTTGAATTCAGGCGGTCGGAAATCCTGAGAACTTTTTTAGGGCAGAAGTTGACGCACAAACCGCAGCCCTTGCAGAATTTCTCGTTGACAACGATATAGGGCATTAAACAGGACTCCTTTCGTTAAGGATTTTTGCAGGTAACTGCAAAACAAATTCTCCGGGGTGGAGCTACTGCAGCCACTCAGGAGTATTGTATATTTTAAGGGGGAGTATTTGCTCCGGTGTTTTCTTCGAAACGGATGAATACAGATCCTCCCTTATACAATGAAAGCTTATTGGGATTCCGCTCATTTCCGATATAACTCTTGCCCTGTCCATGTGGGACAGAAGGGTATCTTCCGATGATTCGCCCATCAGATGTGAATTGTGGACGATTCCGGTCAGTGGAAACCCTGCGGAATTGCGGATAGAATCTATTGTTGACAGGGTGTCGGCGTCATTGTCCGCTCCCGGTCTGTTGCCGTTGTAAACATAGAAAAAATCAACTTCGTCAGGTGATACTATTCCATGAAAACGGCCTGCCATTCTTGCGCCGTTAGCTTCGCCGCCCATATCAACAACTGTGATGGCGCTTTTATCTCTTATGCGGCTGTCCATTTGGGGTGAAATAATAGGAAAATCGGCATAACCATAAGGTTCAGGCGGTGTCATTACTTCAACGGATGTGTTGGTGACAGAATTTCTTATGCTGCGTAATCTGAACAGTGGTTTTACCATATCAAAATCTATAAGCGAAATTTTATCTTTAAGAAAACTACCCCAGCCAATGGCGTAGTTTATAGAGATTTCTGTTTTCCCCGTTCCCATAGCCCCTACAAAAAATACTTTTTTTCTTTCACTCCATTTAAAACCATCGGGTAAAAACATACTGATCTCCTTGACAAAAGAATAATGACAATGGCGGGTACTCTAAAAGTATCTCATGTTTCCTTTTAAAGCTCCGGTTATTCCGAATTATCCGTCATTGTCATTACTGCTCTTCTTAAAAAAATCAACCAAAAAAACTACTTTGACACTGCGTCTCTCAGTGCTTTGCCGGGTGTGAATACCGGTACTGTTCTTTCAGGTATGGTAATCTTGTCGCCGGTGCGGGGATCCCTGCCTTCTCTGGCTTTTCTTGTTCTTTTTGAAAAGCTGCCAAAGGGAATTATCTGAACCTTGGAATTCTCATCACCTTTTTCGAGTGTTTCGGTTATGATTCCAAATACTTCGTCAACAGCCTGGGATGCCAGCTTGTTCGTGATTTTCAGCTTGGTTGCAAGCGCCTTCACCAATTCCGATTTTGTCATTTGATTTCACCTCCTCCGTCGGTTTAAGGGTGTTTTACTATTAATTAAAACAGAATACAATCCTTCCGGCATGATTGGTAAAAAAGAAAAAATCTATACGATTTTTACTTTAAGAATACACCTTATCGCCCCCATAGGGCAGGTTTTCTCACAATCACCGCAATAAAGGCATTCCAGCTCATTTTCAATAACTGACAAAGCACCATTGAAAAAATAAAGCTTTTTAAGGGGGCATACAAATACACACTGCCCGCACTTACTGCATTTTTCATGATTTATATCAGGATGTAAACCGCTCATTGGATTACCTTTATACACTTTGATTCCAGAGGATTCTAAACCATTTTAAACCTTCTGACAATGACTATTATCAACAAGGTGCTTAGTTTCCTTCAATTCTGTTCAAAACCATAAGTTTTGTTTCGGTCATTTCTTCTATGGCATATTTCAGGCCCTCTCTGCCCAAACCCGAATCCTTGACTCCGCCGTAAGGCATATGATCGATTCTGAAAGTGGGAATATCATTGATAATAACCGCTCCCGTCTCTATCTCTTCATAAGCTTTCATTGCATTATCAAGGCTGTTTGTGAAAACTCCTGCCTGAAGCCCATACCGGCTGTTGTTTACCTTTGCCGCTGCTTCGTCAAAATTACTGAATCTGTCGAGAATCGCAACCGGTCCGAAAATCTCCTCGCTGCATACTTTCATATCCGGGGTTGTATTTGCAAGAACAACCGGTTCCATAACCGATCCGTGCCTTTTGCCTCTGCAGAGGGCAACCGCTCCCTGTGCTTCTGCTTCTTCCACCCATGCTTCAACTCTCCGGGCTTCCTTTTCGTTGATCATTGAGGACATTATCACGCCCGGATCCAGCGGATGCCCCGGAGCGCCTTTCTCTCTGACCAGATTTACGAATTTTTCGGTAAACCGGTCGTAAACATCATTGTGGATAAAAATTCTCTGTATGGAAATGCATATCTGCCCAGCGTAGGCAAATGCACCGGGAAAACATCTTTCTGCTGCGTAATCAATGTTGGCATCCTTATCAATTATCACCCCTGCATTTCCCCCGAGTTCGAGGGCTATCCGCTTCTTTCCGGATCTGTTTTTCAAAGCCCAGCCTACTGAAGCTGAACCTGTGAATGTGATGTATTTTACCCGCTCATCAGATATCATAGGCTCGGTATTATCAGGATCTGCAGGAAGCACCTGAAGCCCTCCTTCAGGCAAACCTGATTCGTAAGCAGCTCTTGCTATCCACAGAGCAGAAACCGGAGTCGCTGAAGAAGGCTTTAATATTATAGGATTTCCTGCGGCAATGGCAGGACCAACTTTATGGGATGCAAGATTCAGGGGGAAATTAAACGGAGTAATTCCTGCAACAACACCTATGGGAAATCTCCGGGTGAAACCTGTGTGGTTTTTAGCAATCTCGGTGCAGTCCAGAGGAATTACCTCGCCTATCATTCTTTTTGATTCCTCTGCGGCAACCCTGAATGTATGTATGCATCTGCCCGTCTCCGCTCTCGCCTGAGAAATGGGTTTTGCAGCTTCACATGCAAGGGTTAGTGAAATCTCCTCAAGATGCTCTTCCATATAATCTGCTATATTGTGGAGAATTTTTTCCCTTGCGTATGTGGGCAGCTTTCTTGTTTTTTCGAATGCCGAATGAGCAAATCCCACAGCCTGCTCATACATTTTTCTGTCTGCAAAACTGACCCTGGCTATGGTTTCACCGTTGAATGGGTTCTTAATTTCCCTTATATCATTGGTTCTGACAAATTTTCCCCCCAGAAAAAGATCGTATTCTTTTACTTCGATTTGTGTATTCATAATAATCCCCGCTTATTTTTTTACAGAATTTCAATGATTCCGGCAACATTCCTGTTCAGCGGACCAATGGCAGGAAAGTCCGGATTATCCTGCAAAATCGGTCTGCCTCTTAAACTGATTCTCCTGTTTTTCTGGGAAGGAGGTCCGGAGGAAACCCGCTTTTTGAAAAAAGCTCGTTTCCCAAAACCTTCCGGCATTTTTATAAACCGCAAATTTACCGAATCGCAGGCACCGCCTGCTTCTGGGTTATATTGCGCTGCCATATTATTAACAAAAACCGTGCAAATTCCCGGATCCAATACTCCTGTTTTTCAAGGAGGGAGGTTCGGAGGGAAACCCGCTTTTCCAAAAAAGCGTGGTTCCCTCTGACGGTCCCCATTCCCCCGGTCTGTCCAGTCCCCAAACCCCGGTCGGTCCCCAATCCCAAAAGTTTTGGGATGGAGGTCCGGAGGAAACTTTTTTCAAAAAGTTTTCTCCGGGAACTGACATTCCAGCATGATTTGCAATCGATATTGGAAATCCTGTAGGGGAGAGCCAATTTGCTCTCCCGCAACAACCTCCCGCCAACCGCCAGAAAACCACATAACCACAAGCTTGGAAAGGGACTGTGGGAGGGGTTGCAGAGATTGTGTAAAAACTAACCCGAACGACGTAGCGCAGGTCTTTAGACCTGCTATGTAGTTGCTTGTCAAAATGAAACATACAACATATAGTGTTAAAGATCTTGGTTTTGACCCAGACAGCAAGGCTGAAGCCTTGCGTTACTTGTTTTTACACAATCTCTGAAAATTAGTTTTTCAGTTTTTTGAAAAAGCAGAGAAGCATAAAAACAAAATGATACTGAATCAGTCCTTTTCAAAGGAGCGGATGAATGCTTGTAGAATTATGGGAGATCGCAGCTATACTGAGATATTAATGGGGAAGGCTGCGTTCAATGCTTACATAAAAAACAGGAGGAACTATGAGGACAAAAAAGGTTTTGCTGATAGGTTCAGGAACAATGGGATACCAGATTGCACTTCAGTTTGCTATGCACGGTATTGATGTCAACCTCTATGACATTAACGGGGAAGCGCTCAAAGCCGCAGAGAAAAATATCGGCGATCTTCTGGATGAACTGACAGTCAGTGGGTTTTACAAAGGGGAAAGACAAGCTGCCCTCAATAGAATCAAATACCTTACCGACAAGCACGAAGCTGGCAAAGATGTGGATTTTGTTAATGAGTCAATTGTTGAAGACCCTCAGATCAAAGGAAAAGTTTTCAGGGAATTCCACGATATATGCCCTTCACATACAGTGTTTACCTCCAACACAGGCTATCTTCTCGGTTCACAGATAGCACCTCTGTCCGGGAGACCGGAAAAATTCCTCAATGTCCACTTCGGAAACCCAGTGTGGCTCGAAAACCTTACCGACATAATGCCGCACCCGGGAACTGAAAAAGAAGCTGTAAAAGAAGCTTTTGAACTTATCAAAAGCATAAGGCAGATTCCCCTCCTAATTAAAAAAGAATTCAGCGGATATATTACAAACCACATCATGAAAGCATATATGCAGGCTTCCATTGAGCTTCTTATCAGAGGGATCGCCTCCTATAAGGACATAGACCGGGCATGGCTTACCGCCAACGGACCGAAACCTCCCTTCGCCCTTATGGATATGATGGGCCTCGACCTTATGTATTATGTAGCAAAACGGGATTCCGACGCCGGAATGGAATCTGCAAAACCCTGGGCTGAATACCTTTATGAAAACTTTATCAGCAAGGGAAAACATGGAGTAAAATCAGGCGAAGGCTTCTACAAATACCCAAATCCCGAATGGAAACAGCCCGGCTTCGCATCGGATGTGGAATTTCCCGATTAATTAATCTCAGGTGAAATCTCTTGGCAAAAGTAAAAGTACTCGATAAATCAACCTCGGAAAAAATCGCAGCAGGTGAAGTAGTAGAAAGACCCGCATCGGTTGTAAAGGAACTTGTGGAAAACTCAATCGATGCGGGATCCCGCCATATTCAGATCAATCTTGAAGAAGGCGGACAGAAACTAATCGAAATTATGGACGATGGAATGGGCATGGCAGAGGAAGACCTCAAGCTTGCTGTCCTGCGCTTTGCCACCAGTAAAATCCGGGATATTGACGAACTGGATTCCATCCGCACCTTCGGCTTCAGGGGAGAAGCACTCCCCAGTATTGCCGCTGTTTCCCGCATGGAAATTATTACAAGGGAAAAAGACGCCTCCCATGGATACGCTATAAGCGGAGAAGCCGGCGAATTTCCTGATCCCGCACCTGTGGGATGCCCTCCGGGCACTCTGATTTCTGTCAAAGACCTCTTCTTTAATCTTCCCGCAAGAAAAAAATTCATGAAAAGCCCGTCTTCTGAGACTGCGTGGATAATCAGCATTGCTCAGAAACTCGCCCTCGTCAATCCTGAAATAGCTTTCCGGCTCAAAAGCAACGGCAGGGATATGCTTGATTTTCCGGATACAATGGGAATTAAGGAAAGAATTCTGAATATATGGGGAATGCCCATTAGCTCCGAACTGATTTTCATAGAAAATGAAACATCGTCTATTCGTATTTCCGGCTGGATATGTCCCCCGGAAAAATTCAAAACCCAGAGATCATATCAGTTGTTTTTTGCCAACAACCGCTATATCAAAAGCCAGCTGATAGGACAAGCTGTTCAGGAAGGTTTTTCCCCGCTCATACCTTCAGGCAAATTCCCCCTTGCCCTTGTTTTTGCGGATTTAGTCCCCGGAGAAATGGATGTTAATGTTCATCCAAACAAAATGGAAGTCAGATTTGCCAACGCAGGGGAAGTTTTCAGAGCCGTCAGGGACGCCATAAGAAAAAGCCTGAAGGGATTCGGATATTCACCGGTTATACCGGGGTTTTCCGAAAACTTCGGTTCAGGTGGCAGCTACAGGGGAGGGCACTCTTCATCATCTCACACTGGAGTGCAGCCTTATGTGCAGGGACAGACTCAGCAGGATGTAAGCTTCTTTGATAATATTTCAGATATTTCCATACCGGCGCCTCCTGTAGTGGAAAACAAAGATCTCCCCGGACAGACAAACCTCCTTGATGATGCTGGATTTCTGCCGGAAACGGAACCTTCAGGAGGAGAGCATAAATCTGCAGGTATTTCCGATTCCGGATTTCAGGCTTTTGCCCAGATAAGGAAGACCTATATCATCGGCAAATTCCACGAAGAACTGTGGCTTGTTGATCAACATACCGCCCACGAACGCATTAATTATGAAAAACTATCCCGAATCGGAACAGGGGATTATCAGTCCCAGAAACTTCTTTTTCCGATAGTTATGGATCTGCCTCATACTCTGTTCAACTTTCTGAAAGACAAACAGAACTTCTTTGAGGAACTTGGCTTTGAAATAGAACCGTTTGGAGGAAGCACATTCCTGATAAAAGCTGTTCCCTATGGCTTCAGAAATCTGGATCGTAAAGAAACCCTTATGGCGGTTATGGAAGAGGCTGCCGAGGGGGAACCTTACAGAAACCTTACCGCATTTTTCGAAAAACTCCGTTCCACCATCGCATGTAAAGCTTCAGTCAGAGCCGGCGATAGTCTTACGCTGGAAGAAATGAATAAGCTGGTCAATGAGCTGGTCAGTATGGACTATTCAAATTATTGCCCCCATGGAAGACCTGTGGTGGTAAAGATATCAAGGGAACACATGGATCGTATGTTCCACCGTTGAAAAATAAACGTGTTTATTTTGAAATATCTATTGACAAATTCTGCCAAAAGGTTATAATACAAATGTTGCCGCGGGGTGGAGCAGCCGGTAGCTCGTCGGGCTCATAACCCGGAGGTCGCAGGTTCAAGTCCTGCCCCCGCTACCAAGTTTATACAGGCGTTGAGTAATCAGCGCCTTTTTGTATTTCGGGCGACATACTATTTTTTTTTATTCCCAAATCATAACAAAATGGGAAAATGGCAAGGATAAAAACAGGTTTTGCAGAAATTATCAAACATGAATTTGGCAGAACGAGGACAGGTCGATCTGTCGAAAATTTGTGAAACTCTGAAAGGGGGAATAATAATGTCGGCAGTAAAAGCCAAATGGACAATTTTCCTCAGTCTGATTCTGACCCTGGTTATATGCACAGGTGTGATGGCAGGGGAGTGGATAACTGACAAAAAATCAAAGGTAAAGGTCTGGAGTCCCCATCCGGTTATTACAGTGGAATGGGCAGGCGGAACTAAAGACGGTTTTGCAGATGGCAAAGGAACAATGAAATGGTTTGAAGACGGCGTCCTCAGCGAGAAAATCGAAGGAACCTTCGTAAAGGGCAAAGCTGAAGGCAAATGCTCATTCGAACTTTACAAACAGGGTAAAGCAGCTGTTACAGGAACAGCAGACTTTAAAGATGGCAAAGCCAATGGCGCCGGCGAAGTTGCTTGGGCAGACGGCAGAAAATACAAAGGCGATGTTAAAAACGGTAAGGAAAATGGACATGGCGTTCTCACATGGAAAAATGGAGCCAGTTTTGATGGAGAGTTTAAAGATGGCGTAAGAGACGGAAAAGGAACATTTACAACCGCTGATGGAACAAAGTATCAGGGAACATTTGTAAATGGAATGCCTCACGGTCAGTTCACCATCACTCATCCCGACGGAAAAGTTGAGAACAAAACTGTTGAAAACAGTCTGGCAAAATAAGCAATCCGTAATTATGGGTTGTAATGAGGAGGAATAAGCATGTCTAAGTTTATGAAATATGTAGCTGGCGGCATGATGTGTCTGGGTCTTCTCGGCTCAATGAGCGACCCCGCAAAAGCTGATCAGATTAAGTCAGAAACAAAGGAACAGCCTGCTGTTGAAAAGTCGGTTGAACAGATAGATCAGGAAAGTCCGGTTTATCTGCAGCATAATCTTAGTGATTACACCCTCACTCTTGAGGGCAAGGATGCTTCCGGCGGCAAACTGGCACCGGTACACTGGAATCACTGGTCTCATAGCAACCACTATTCACATTCGAACCACGGTTCCCACTGGAATAGCTGGTAAGATTCCATTTATAAAACACAGAGGGAGAGAGAATTATCGTAATGCAGCAGAAGGAACTCATAGAGGAATTATCGCCGGGTTTATACCGGGTGGTGTTTTCGCTGGATATCTATTCGCAGGAAGCTTTGCTTTCAGCTTCGCAGCGGTTGAATGATCGGTTCGTCGTAAAAATTGACCCCTGGGAAAATAACTCCCTGTCAGTTATGCTTCAGGGCAAAGACGGAATCAGTGCCGATGATGCGAAAAATGCAATTCTTGGCTTAATCAACGACGCACTTGAAGATCAGGTTCGTATGAATCTGATGGAAAGAACAGGCAATCTGCGGGAGATTATATACCGCCATGCATTTCTTCCGCTTGAAGAACGGAAAAAGAATATATGACAGTTTACGAGAAAAAAACTCTCTCTCTTTTACCATTTCAATATAAAAAAATGGACGACTCCGGTGTTCTCCTTGTGAACCTTTGCGGGGAATTCAGAATTCTCACAGCCGATGAGTTTTCGAAGCTGATTAACGCAAAATATCCTGAAGAACTCGGAGAACTTTATTATCCTCTCAAAGGTATGCATATTGTTGCCGATGGTGATGTGGATCTTGCCGTGGAACTGTTGTCGGTAAAACTCCGGTCAAAAAAAGCATACCTCAAATCATTTACATCACTCCATATGGTTGTCGCCACTGCCCGCTGCAACTGCATCTGTGATTACTGTCAGGCGTCGAGTTCAGACACCACAGCGCATGGTATGGATATGACCCCCGAAATCGCCGAAAAAACAGTGGATATTATAATGCAGTCGCCTTCACCCGGAATCAAAATCGAGTTTCAGGGCGGCGAACCTACACTTAACTGGCCCATTATTGAACTGATTGTAAAAAGAGCAGAAGAAATAAATAAAACCCTCGGCAAGGATCTGAGTTTTGTTATCTGCTCAAACCTTATGCATGCCGAGGAAAAATGGGCGTATTTCTGCAAAGAGCACAAAATTTCATTCTCCACATCCCTTGATGGTCCGAAGGACTGCCACGATTTGCACAGGATAAGCCGTGACGGAAAGAGCAGCTATGACAGATTTATAAAAAATCTCGAATTTTACAGAAGCATACTTGGTCCCGGAGCCTGCTGCGCTCTACTGACTATCACAAAAGACAACCTGAACAGGCTTCCTGAAGTTATCGATCATTACCGGGAACACGGTTTCCGCAAAATTTTCCTGAGAAGCCTCAGTCCTTATGGCTTTGCTGTAAAAAATAATGATGCCATAGGCTACGATGTGGGAGATTTTATCAAAGCATACAGAGAAGCTCTGGATTATATAATTTCCCTCAACTTAAAGGGGATTTATTTTGCCGAACTTTACACAGAACTGCTGCTTATGCGCATTCTTACTCCGTTTTCCACCGGCTTTGTTGATCTCCAGTCGCCCTCAGGAGCAGGAATCAGCGGTGCCGTTTATGATTTCAACGGAGAAGTTTACCCCGCAGATGAGGGCAGAATGCTTGCCAGAATGGGGAACAAACGCTTCCTGATGGGAAATGTCCTTCAGGACTCCTATGATAAAATATTCAATGGCGAAGTAATAAGGGAACTTGTCAGAAACAGCTGCGTTGAAAACCTTTCCCTTTGCGCCCATTGTGCCTATCAGGCATACTGCGGTGCTGATCCGGTCCGTTATTACGCCGAATCCGGAGATATCAGGGGCAGAAGGCCCGCCAGCGAGTTCTGCCGGAAAAATATGGGCGTAATGGATTATATCTTTGAAAAACTGCTGGAAAATAATGAAGAAGTGATAAAGGTATTCTGGTCCTGGATTCATCAGGAAGATATCAGGTGTGATAATTGTGAAAGTAATTAATGCTGTACCATTTAAAATCGGCCGTACCATAATTTTAAAGATGAGCGGTGATTTTCTGCCTGTTTTAAAAGAACATGGCGCTGTTGCACTGGCTGCTGACGAACAGGCTCCGGAAAGCGAAGCTTTTGTTCTTGCTCGTTTTCCAGTGGACGAAGAAGAACCGATCCCCGGACTTTACGAAATACCGGAGGATTTCATATCCGGTCTCAATGCCGGAGATATCGTAAAAATTCTTCCCAATGGCGAACTTCAGCTTATCTGGGAGAGTGCATCCCGCCATAATGCGGTTTTTGTCACTGATTACTGCAATTCTGATTGTATAATGTGCCCCCAGACCCCTGAAACCAAGCCTGAGCATCATTATGAAACGGCAAAAAGCGTTCTGTCCCTGATTGATGAAAAGCCTTCGCTTTCTTTCGGTATTACAGGCGGCGAACCGCTGCTTCTTCCGGAAAAACTTATTGAACTTTTTGATGTCTGCCAGAAACGTTTTCCTGATGTTTCCATTCAGCTTCTCACAAACGGAAGGATTCTTGCGGATTTTGATGTTGTTGCAAAAGTTCTGAAAAACTGCCCTGCCCGCACTCTCTTCTGTATTCCACTTTACGCGGATAACGATGTGGAACATGATGCAATAACCGGCGCCTCCGGTTCATTCAGCCAGAGTATCAGGGGAATTCATAATCTCATCAGGTTTAAAAGACCGGTGGAAATCCGTGTGGTTATGGTAAAGCAGAACAGTAAACGCCTGAAAGACCTCGCTCATTTTATTTTCTGGAATTTCCCCTTTGCAGTTCATGTTGCTTTTATGGGAATGGAAACTTCCGGTGTTGCCTCCCGAAACCTTGAAAATGTCTGGATTGATCCTGTGGATTATGCGGAAGAACTTGCGCAGGCCGTTACTTTCCTTCACCAGCGGCTGATAAATGTATCAATCTTCAATATCCCCCTGTGTTCTCTCCCTGAAAATATAAGATCCTTTGCAAGGGACAGCATCTCCGGCTGGAAAAAAACATTTGTCCCCGAATGCAATGATTGCACAAAAAGCAACGAATGCTGCGGCTTCTTCGCAACCTCAGTTAAAAAACCGGAACATATAAAACCTCTGTAAACCACATAACGGCAAGCTCCAGCGACTGTGGGAGAGGTTTACAACCCCGACGCGGACCCAACGGGTCCGCCCCCACCGAAACCTATTCCACAAATCCTTCTTCCCGTCAAACCCTATCTACTATCAGATTCAACCCCCAAATCCTCCAAAAAACAAGGTAATCCCCCGCTAACTGTAGGGGAGAGCCAATGTGCTCTCCCGCAACAACCTCCCGCCAACCGCCAGCAATTCCCTGCAAAACCTGTGGTCATAGGGGGTACTGCAATGTCACTGAATTAACAGAATTTACTCAAATCCCCATCCCAATACTCCTGTTTTTCAAGGGAGGAGGTTCGGAGGAGACCTCGCTTTTCCAAAAAAGCGTGGTCTCCTCTGACGGTCCCCCAAACCCCGTCGGTCCTAATCCCCTGGTCGGTCCCCAATTCCAAAAGTTTGGGATGGCGGGTGCCTGCCCGCAGGGTGGGCGCGAGGAAACTTTTTTAAAAGTTTTCTCCGGGAGCTGGGCAAACCGTCCCAATACTCGTGATTAATCAGGTAAATCCATGCCTTAATTCATGGGCATTGGGGTTTACTGGCAGTTTATTTGCGATTGGCTTTGGTGATTCAGGGCGGCAACACCTGCGATTCGGAAATAATTGGCAATATTTGTGGTGATGAGGGTTGCTGGCGGTTGGAGATAGTTGGGTGCGGGAGAGCACACAGGCTCTCCCCTACAATTGGCGGCGGATTGCCGTGTTTACAGAGGTATTGTGGTTTGAGTTTACAGCGCAGGTGGACATGCCGGTCCGCCTACACAACCAACCTGCTCCCCCTTTCAAACCCCAAAAACGGAAACATAACGGCAACTGCAGGGACGATATCAATATGCCCGCATGCTCCTGGAACCAACACCGGGTTTACTTCTGTGTCATTTAATTCCGGAGATAATTCCATTTATTTTCAGCAAAAAAACAGCCCTGCATATTTAAAATCAAGGCTGCTTTCATATTTCCATCAATTGGAATAAATTAGCTCAGATACGGATTGAATTTTCTTTCGTTACCCATGGTTGTTGAATCGCCATGTCCGGGATAGAGGACTGTTTCATCGGGTATATCGTTGAATTTTGTTTTCAGTGTGTGCATCATCACCCTTGAATCGCCGCCGAGGTCTGTTCTGCCGATGGTGCCTTCAAAAATCGTATCTCCTGTGATAAGAAAACCGTCGCCTTTTATGCAGACTGAACCGAAAGTGTGTCCCGGTGTGAGCATGATTTTTAATTTGTTGCCGTTAAAATCAATTTCCTGACCGTCTGTTAGAGGCTGATCGTATGTAATGCCGAATAATTGGGCATCTTCAGGGTGGATATAAACCGGCATTCCGTATTTTTCTTTCATGTATTTGTTTGCTTCCGTATGATCCGGGTGTCCGTGGGTGTTTATGACCATTGAAACTTTCAGACCATTGTCATTGATGTATTTTTCTATCTCTTTGCCGCTTCCGCCGGGATCCACAACTACTGTTGAATTGTCATCAGCTTTGAGAAAATACGTGTTTTCCTGATAAATACCAACGACTATATGAGAAATCCGAACTGACATTGTTTTCCTCCAAATATTACGCAATTATATAATCAAACAATTCAAAATCTGGAGGATAGATCCTGCATTTCACGAAAAGTGGCGATAATAAAACAGGAATTTTTTCGTTCTATTTTTGTTTATAAATGTTGGTGGAGGTATGTTATGAAAACAATCAGATTTCTTGGGCATTCATGCTTTATGATAAGCAATGATAAGGAAAGGATCCTCATAGATCCCTTTCTTACCGGCAACCCACTGGCTGCTGTAAAAAGTGATGAACTAAAACCCACTCTCATTCTTGTAACCCATGGACATGGAGATCATATCGGCGATGCCGTTGAGATCTCTGTAAGAACGGGCGCTCCCATACTTGGTGTGTTTGAACTGGTTAACTATTGTATGGCAAAAGGCGCAAAGGGAATTTCAGCCCATATGGGCGGAAAAATCCCCTTCGAGTTCGGCTGGGTCAAGATAGTGCCTGCATTCCACTCATCTTCAACTGGTGATGGAGTTTATACCGGGCATCCCGTAGGGTTTGTAATCAACTTTTATGGGCATCATATTTACCATGCCGGTGATACCTGCATATTTGGGGATATGGAACTAATCAGCAGGCTTTACCGTGTTGATACAGCTCTTCTGCCGATTGGTGGAAATTATGTCATGGATATTGACGACGCAGTGGAAGCAGCAAGACTTCTCAACTGCTCAAATGCAATTCCCATGCATTACAACACTTTCCCGCCTATCGAAGCTGATCCGGTTGTATTCAGGGAAAAACTTGAGAACAAAACCCGTGCCAACGGTGTTGTTCTTAAACCCGGTGAGGAAATGGTTCTGGAATAATTGATTTGAATTGAAGAGGGCTGCCGAAACCCGATTGTTCCGGCAGTCCCGTTCCGGTTCTCTTGTTGGAGATTTGAATTGTTTTCATAATATATCAGATTGACTCCAAAGGAGGTAAAAATGCCGGATTTATATAAACCTGAAATCATATCGGTAATCAATGATGATGGTTATGCGGATCCTGCGGTGGATCCGGAAATTTCCAATGATGATTTATTAAAATATTATAGATTGATGCTGCTTGTGAGGATAATGGAGGAAAACCTGCTCGACTGGCAGCGTCAGGGCAGAATAGGCTTCTATGCGCCGTGTACCGGGCAGGAAGCTTGTCATATTGCTGCAGCGGCGGCAATTGAGGACAGAGACTGGATTTTTGCACAATACAGGGAACCGGGGGCAATTCTGCTCCGGGGATGGCCCCTTCGCACATTTTTCGCCCAAACCCTCGGAAATTCGGAAGATATTATGAAGGGCAGGCAAATGCCTGACCACTTCGGGGATCCCGAAATGCGTTTCGTTACTCCTTCCAGCCCTATCGGAACACAGATTTCCCAGGCGGTGGGAGCGGCAATGGCTGCAAAGCTCAAAGGCGATGATGTTATCAGTCTTGTTTATTTCGGAGATGGCGCCACATCATCATCCGGATTTCACGACGGATTGAATTTTGCCGGAGTATTCAAAGCCCCTGTTATTTTCTTTTGTCAGAATAATCAGTATGCGATTTCCCTTCCACTCGAAAAACAGACAGCTTCTGAAAATATTGCCATTAAGGGGCAAGCTTACGGCATGGAGGGCATCCGTGTTGACGGCAATGATTTTCCTGCAGTTTACAAAGCTGTGAAATATGCAGCGGATAAAGCAAGAAACGGCGGAGGTCCCACTTTAATAGAAGCTGTGACTTACAGACTTGGTCCCCACTCATCTTCCGATGATCCTTCCAGATACAGAACAAGGGATGAAGAGAAACAATGGTGGCAGAAAGACCCCATTGTCCGTTTCGAAAACTACCTCAGAAACAAAGGTCTGCTTCAGGATGACTATATCGAATCCCTCAGGGCTTCACTGCAGACAACAATCTCAGAAACATTCAGAGAAGCTGAAATGGTAGAACCGCCTCATCCTGAAACTTTGTTTGATGATGTTTATGATCATCTTACATGGAATCTTGAGGAGCAGAAACAGGAACTCATTCATTACGCCCTTGGGGAAGGAGGAAGATGTCCATGGCAAATATGACGCTTATTCAGGCTGTAAACAGCACTCTGCACTATGAAATGAACCGGGATAATTCCATTGTGGTCCTTGGTGAGGATGTGGGGCGTGAAGGCGGAGTTTTCAGAGCTACCGACGGATTGCAGAAAACATTTGGCGAACAGAGGGTTTTTGATACGCCTCTCTCGGAATCAGGCATTGTAGGGACTGCAGTAGGTATGGCGCTTTACGGAATAAGGCCTGTTGTTGAAATACAGTTTCTTGATTTTATTTATCCGGCTTTTGATCAGATTGTTTCCGAAATGGCAAAATTCAGATATCGTTCAGGTGGAAAATACACTGTCCCAATGGTTATCCGCGCTCCTTTCGGAGGAGGAATCAAAGGAGGCCATTATCACTCCCAAAGCCCGGAAGCCTATTTCTGCCATACTGCGGGCCTTTATGTGGTTGTTCCATCCACTCCTGCCGATGCCAAAGGTCTCCTTCTTTCATCCATAAGGGATAATAACCCCGTGATTTTCCTCGAACCCAAGAAAATATATCGTGCGGTCAAAGGAGAGGTTCCCGAAGGCGAATATACCGTTCCCCTTGGAAAAGCAAGAGTTGTAAAGGAAGGCACTGATCTTACGATTCTTACTTATGGAGCAATGGTTTACACCGCAAAAGAGACGGAAAAACATGCCAGAGATCATGGATACAATATTGAAATCATTGATCTTCGAACCCTTGTGCCTCTCGATATTGAAACAATTCTCCAGTCTGTGAGAAAAACCTCAAGAGTGGTTATCGTTCACGAAGGTCCCAGAACCTCAGGCTTTGGTGCTGAGTTATCAGCGCTGATTGCGGAAAAAGCTATCGACAGCCTTGCTGCACCGATAAAACGGGTAACAGGCTATGATACGCCTTTCCCGTATTCTCTTGAAAACTGGTATATGCCTGATGAATGCAAGGTTTTTAAAGCTATTGATGAAGTCATGAACTGGTAGAATTCAAATCTGATAAAAAAAGCCGGATTCGATTCGGCTTTTTTTTATTTATGAACAATTCCATGCACATCACAACCGGATTTATCTTATGCAGTAAATATATCCGTCATCGCTTCCAAAATATACGGAACCGTCTGTTCCGATTGCCGGGGAGGACTCGATGTATTTTGAAGCCTGGCATTTTGACAGAAGTTCTCCGGTAGGGGAGAGAATATAGAAAAATGTGTCGTCTGAACCGAAGAAAATATTGCCTTCCCTGTCAACTGCAGGAGAACCGAATATTTCATACCCGGTTTTAAATTTCCATATAACTTTCCCTTGAGGAGTGAGGGCGTAGAGGTTATTATCTTCCGAGCCGATTATGATTTCTCCGTTCTTACCGATTGCCGGGGATGAGGGGACAAAACCTCCGGTTTTATATTTCCATTTAAGTTTGCCTTCAGGAGAAATGGCGTAAACATGCCCATCGTCAGAACCTGAATATATGGTTCCGTTGTCTGAAATTGCAGGTGTTGAAAAAACTTTTCCCCCTGTGGCGTATTTCCACGAGAGTTTACCCTGAGGTGTCAGGCAGTATATATTGCTGTCGTTGGAGCCGAATACTATTCTGCCGTCTTTGCAGATACAGACCGAGGAAAATACTTCTCCTCCGGTTTTAAATGTCCATTTCACCTTGCCTTTGGCATCCAGACAGCAGAACAACCCCTTTTCCGTTCCAAAGTAAACATTTTCGTGTGAATCGACTGCTGCGGTGGATTTTATCCAGCCTCCGGCATAGTATTTTCTGATGATCTTTCCTGATGTGGAAACCGTATATAGATTCCCATCATCAGAACCCTGATAAATTAAGCCTTTGCTGCTAATCGCAGGTGAAGCTAACAGTACTTTGCCCAGTTTTACATCCCATTTCTTTGTGCCTTGTGGGTTTATAGCATACAAACTTCCATCTCCGGATGCACAGTATATAATTCCATCGGAACCTATCGCCGGTGAAGACTGGACGCTGTGGTAAGTTCTGAATTTCCATGCGGGTTTTGCTGTCGTTTTGCCTGCATAAATGCTTCTTCCGGTTCTTGTGAAATCCCCTTTGAATGTCTGCCAGACTATTTTTCCTGAACCGGCTGAATGCTCAGGGTTGTTTAACGGCAGTGATGAAGCGGTTTTCTGAATGTCACTGTCGTCAGGATAAGCTTTTATTACTTTTTTCATTAAAAGCACGGCTTCGCTGAGTTTCCCGCTTCTTATTAAAACAGTAACCGAAAACAAGCCTGCTGCAGGATTATCGCCGTTTATAGCTTTTTCAAGAATGCCTGCGGAAGCATCATATTTTTTAATTCCCATTTCCGACAAACCTTCCGCAAGGGTTTTTTCAGTTTCCGACAGTTCTTTCTTCTGTTTCTGTTCTTCGCAGAACTTCTTCAGCATCGTTGCGTCGCAGGCATCATCAACCAGCATTCTCTGGGAAACCGGAGGTATAAACGGGTGTTTTGATATATAATCAAGAACCGCATGGTTCAGGTAGATTCCTGTGAATTTTGCCGCCGGTGCATTTTTAAAAGCTGAATATTTCTCTTTTTCCGAATTAACAAGATAATCGATGGTTGCCACTCTGTATGTTTTTTCCGGTTCTATGGGTTTATCTTTGTAATAAACAAGAACCCGTTTCTCAGAAGCTGCTTCTGTCGGTGCTTCCGGTTTTTTTCTTTCCTGTTTGTCACCTTCCGGAGGCTTTATCCCCAGTGTCAGACCGCCGACCTGATAAAATACATGCCCCGGAACTGCATTGGATTGCAGAATCTCTTCGATAACGCTCCCTTTGAGATCAATGGTAACTATTTCATTTTCGAAGGGAAGGGCATCTTTTATACCTGCTATTGAAACAACACCGCCAAATCTTTTTCTGACTGCCAGATGGTTTATAACAGCCACCTGCGCTCCTGTGGTCTCCATCATAACATCGGCAATAAAATCTGCGCTTTCTGATTCCCCTGCATCTTTTCCCGGATGAAGCAGATCCGATGAAAATCCTGTATTTGATGAAATAACAGATGCATAATTTTCCGGATATTTTGATTTGAATTCATTGATATATGGTGTTAATACACTGATAACTTCGCCTGAAGGCTGGAAATCGGCGCCGCTGATGGGGATAAGTCTGCATGATACTTTTTTATCCGCACTTACATCAATTCTCACCATTGCAAATCTTGAATCCACCCAGGGAGCAACCTGCTTTTTCCCAATATTGGTTATTTCGTCTTTTTTCAGCGTATCGTCATATCTTCCGGGAATAATCAGATCAATCTCTTTTGAACTTAGCGCGGCAATTTCCGGATCTTCATTACGGCAAATCAGGATGGAATAATCAGGTTTGTTTTTTTTTATATGTTCATCAACAGCTTTGATAATATTCTCATCTGAAACCCCTTCATTCTGTTCTGTTGTGTAAATCCCCACTTTTGTACCGTTTATCTCTTTCACAATACAGCTTACATTATCCGGGGTGCAGCTTTTCAGAATAAACGGTTCAGAAGGTAGTTTCGAATAATCTATGCCTCTGTCTCCAGACATAACCACCGCATCATATCCCGCCATCTTAAACAGGGCTATCATCGGCGCTCCGTTAAAGGAGCTTGAGAAATCGTCAAAGCCTGATAACGAATTGCCTGCATCCAGAAGAATCCGCTGGGTTTTTTCCCCGCTTTCCGATTTCTTCATTATCTCCATAACCTGAGAAAAATGTGCGGAAGGGTTCTGGGGTGAAACCGGCTCCACTCCCGAAGGCAGAGCATTACCCTGAAGATTGTTTGTATATACTACATGAAAAGGCTCAATTTTGTGTGAACAACCGGTAAAAAAAAACAGAACAAGCAGAATAGCAGTAAACTGATGGGCGAATTTTCTCTTTAAAGCCATTACCACCGGGACTGTCACTATCACTGATAATATTGCTTCCGGAATGCCGTTTGTCAGGCCGATGGTTAGAGCCATCGCCGGAGACATAAGATCAGGCATTACAAGCACTGCCATTCCGAGAACTCCTGCGGTATTCACAAGGGAACCCACTGCTGCTGCGACTCCCACTGCAGCGGAATCTTTGGCGGTTTTGTTGAATTTGCCGAGGATGTATGTCATTCCGCCATAAACAAGGGCAGGAATTAATCCCACAAGAGGGCGGGGGATAAGATGAACTGCCGGTCCGAACTCAGGAACCTTCAGCAGGGCTATTATTCCAAACAATAATCCGATAATAGCTCCCATAACGGGACCTTCGAGAATTCCAACTATTATGACCGGTATATGCATTATGGTGGCGTATCTTGCAGGCGTTGGCACAGGTATCATTCCAAGAGGTGTATTTGCAAGAACAGCGGATATTGCAAGCAGAACACCGGCAAGGGCAATCTGCCGGACTGTAATTTTCATAATCTGACCTTTCAGTTATGGTTTCAATTATTTAGAATCTTAGCAATTGAGACAATTATAGTCAAGACGGTAAAAATATTTCTTAACGCTTTAAGGCAGATATGACGCTCTTTTCAGAATCATTACCTTTATTTTTCTTATGCCGTCAATGTCGAATGATGAATTTTCCCTGATTTTCCGACGGTATTCATCACCGATTTTTCTTTCAAGGTTCTGTAAGTCCTTTTCATCAGTATATCCATAAACCAAAATCATGTCCTGATCCGTAAATTCTTCGGTTCTTCTTTTCCAGTCCTGCTCTCCATCTATATAGAATCTGAAGAAGCCTCCTATGTCCGCATAATCCATCAGGCAGGGTATTGCTTCCCTCTCATAATAACCTCTGTCAGGTTTTCTATCCCTTCTGAACCTATCATCAAAATATATACCCAGGGGCACAGGCTGCCGATCCATTTCCGGCTTGCCTTCATTTATTTCATCCCTTACCTGAATCAGCGAAGTCAGCAGCTCGTTTGTTTTGTAGCTGGTTTTATCCGGTATATTCTGAGGAAGAATACCTATCCTCATATCATTAAGGCTCATATTGAAAGCTGCCTTTTGCTGTGGATCTATGTTAAGAAGCGGAAAAGCGATTGAAGATGCACCGTAGAGGATTATGACAGCAATTAACGGATACTTCAGCTTCCCTGTGAAGCCGATCCAGTAACCGGACATTACAAACAGAACAGTAAAAACAGAAAGAATATAGAAAACCGCAGGGGGAGCAGTTGACGAAATAATCAGAGTTCCTGTAACCGCCATAAAAATCAACATTGAAAATTCGAGAATGTTTTTTCTCTTTACTATGACAAAAATCAAACCGATAAAAGCAAACAGATACATCGGAATTGAGTATAAACCCAGTGCGTTGAAATACTGTTTCAGTGAATAAATCAGCAGAGGCTCGTTTCCATGAATTCTTGTATCCAGTATCTCCTGCCTCTGAAAATCCAGCTTGCTGATTACTCCGTGCAGACTGTAAACATACCAGATTCCACAGAGAAGAAGAGCAATCAGAAGGCATCTGATAAACAGAATCGCAGATTTTGCCGCATCTTTTTTATTTTCACCGAACCAGTCTGATCCGTGCTTTTCGATGATGAATGTATAAATGATCAGCAGAACAACCACACCAATAAACACAGGCTGCATCCATGGAGGCTGTGCCACAATTCCGCCTGAAAACTTTCTGAATGAATCAATCCCATATTTGAAATAGATATACCCCAGAGGTCCCAGAAATGCTGCAGGGGGAAGGAAATACAGAAGGGAACCGGGGTTTCTGATAATCAGAAAAATAAATATTATCAGCAGAGGTCCTGCAAGATAAAAAGCGCTGCTCCATTTGGTGAGCATAGCAAGGGCAAGGGCAACAGAAAACAGGTAAGCGGGGAGTTTGGTTTTAAACCTGTCTGTGTAAAGCAGAAAGCACAGAGCCATTGTCGTCATAGCGGTTTGAGGCAGTTCAGGCACAAACATATGGGACATATATATGGTGAAATGGCAGGATAATCCGATAATTGCCGTTGCAGTGCCGCCTGCTTTTCCACCGAGGAAATTTCCGATTCCGTAAAGTGAGAGAAAAAAGACTATCGCAAATAACGAATAGCTCCACAGAGCATTTTGTATTGAAGCTCCAAAGGCTTTCATAAAGACAGAGGCTGTAATATAAATAAGAGGTGGATACTTCTGATGAAGCTGTGCGTCACGGATATTGAAGTCCCTTACGAATAAAACCCTGTAATACTGTTTGGCAAGAGTAAGGTGGTGGTTGGTGTCTGCATAAGGAGGAGCCTGGTTGGTTTCAAAAAACACTTTGTTCTGATAAAGAAAGAAAATCAGAAAAAAGGCAAGCAGAATAATATGACCGTAATCGGAAAGAAAAGAACCGAAGCTTTTAGCCTTTTCAGCCTCAGAATATTTCGTCATCATCTTCCTGTGTAATTTTTATGGTATTTTTGGAAATCTTTCCGCTCTTTTTTTCTTTCATGCCGGAAAGTATGCTATCCATCCGCCTCGTCTTTTCAGGCTCAGGCTGCTGGGGAGCTTCCGGCTTGCTTCTTTCCCTCTGCTTGCTGGCAAGATGCTCCAGAGGCGAAAGAAAAGTAGTATTCATAGCCCTTGGAATTGTGTCCGCAGGTCTGTTTTGCTTTTCTCCGGGAGGAGTCATTCCGATACGCTGCTGATCTTCACGGCTCAGAAAATCAGGGTTTAGAAAAGATGTCGCCCTCGGTGCCGGGGTCATCGTATCCTTCTGTACCTCAACTACGCCGGACAATGCTCTTTCCTGCTTTCTGCGCATTGCCGCAAGCTTCTCAAGAGGGGATAGCTCTTTGCTGCCGCCAGTCTGGGACTGAGCTTTGAGAAGCTCTATGCTATCATCTCTTGAAGGCTCCTTCTTCTCAGGCTGCTTTGGCATTTGTGCTGTTTTTCCGCTCTGTGTGTCAGTCGGTGTCTGCTGAGTCTGCTGGAACTGCTGCATCATTTTCTGCTGATCCGCAGCGGCAGCCTGCTGCTTCCGCATAATAGCAAGCTTTTCAAGGGGAGTCAGTTCTTTTTTTGCAGGAGGAGCTTCCACAACCGGCGGAGCTTCTTCCTCTTCCATGATTTCTTCCTGTTCCTCTTCAGGAGGCAGCTCTTCAACTACTTCCTCTTCCACAGGTTCTTCTTCAACAGGGGCGAAAATAGACCTTATCTTTTCAACATCTTTCTCTTTTATGGAAAGATTTGTGAAATCAATCTGGGTATTAAGGGATCCTGACTGGCTTCCTTCACCTGCCGCGGGTGAAACAAAGGGATCCTCCGGTTCTTCCTCAGGTTCCTCTTCTTTCTTTCCACCGGTAAGCGAGAGGTAATACTCTTCCTCCAGATTATGCTTCTTTTCATAAACCTTCTGCCATGCAATATTGCCGATTATCGGCAGCTTAAACATTTTGCCGTTGGATGCCTTCCAGCCGAAATAAAGCGTCATAAACACAGCAAAAACCAACAGGAAAAGAACTACCGCAAGAACTAAAACCATAACCACGCCGCAACCCATCATCTGATCAACTTTCTGTGGGTTGGCGGAATCGGAAATAGTTACTGTCTGATTGCGGAAAAATGCAAGATAGAGTATAAAAAACGATATAAGGCTTGCTGCAGTGGTTAACGCGCCAAAATACATTCCCTGCAGAGCATGGAAATATAAAAACAGTTCGTTCTTCTTGTCAGTCTTTAATGTAATGGGCGAGCATACAAACCAGAAAGGGTAGCATAAGCCCGACCACATCTGCTCATCCTCGGTAAGAGGCGGCAGAATTTCCTCTTCTTTTGCCATATTTGCCCTCAAAAAATACCGGTTTCATATTTCATTTTCAACATGACCCCCGGTTTACCTTTTTTAGATTACCTGTATTATGGAGCTTATATTTTCAGGGTTTCTTCCGGTTTGAAAAGTAGTTTTGCAAAAAATCTTTGTTTTTATATACCGAAAGTATCTTTAAACAGGTGTGGTTATTTCCGAAAATAAAAATGACCGCGCATCCTGTCCTCGACATTGCCGAACCGTCGTTACCGTGATAGTTAGCTCCAGCCAGGTAGTTCCCCGGCACACAAAAGTGCTTGCTTAGGGCTGCTACGGTCAGGTCCTGACCCGGTTCACAAGTTTCCGTTGCGGTGAGCCCGGCCTTCAATACCACTTTTCTCGGGCAGTCCCGACCCGACGATGCCTCAGCAGAACGTCGACCCTGCTATGGAGGATTCTGCAGGTTACAGGGCACCCCCAACTCCCCATCTAGCGCGGCCAAAAATTTGCTTCTTTGACTAAGACAGATTAACACAGTTAAGCATCTTTGTCAATAAGAACAAAATCAGCATTTGATAAGGTATTATCTACGAAAATCTCACTCTGCAAGGGGATCTGATGCGATATTATCTTCTCCGGTGACTTTAAGCAAACCCTCGGATTTGGCTACCATTGAAGTTACAACCGCATCACCGGTAATATTTACTACTGTTCTGAACATATCGAGAATTCTGTCCACACCAAGGATTAATGCTATGCCTTCAATGGGAACATGAATAGCCTGAAGCACAATAACCAGCATAACCACGCCTGCACCGGGAACACCTGCAGAACCAATAGAGGCAAGAGTAGCCGTAAGCACTATGGTCAGCTGATCCGCCATTGTCAGATTCATCCCCAGAACCTGAGCGATAAAAACCGCTGCCACAGCCTGATAAAGGGAAGTTCCATCCATGTTGAAAGTTGCCCCAAGCGGCAGTGTGAAGCTTGTTACTTCCGATGGAATTTTCAACCCCTTTTCACACCTTTCCATATTTACCGGAAGTGTTGCTGCACTTGAACTTGTGGAAAATGCAATAATCTGAGCGGGTCTCATAACTCTGAAAAATCTGCTGATGGTAAAGGGAGTGAAAAACTTAATCAGAAGTGAGTAGAATAATCCACAGTGTATGAATAATCCAACCAGAACAACTATAACATAAACGCCGAGAGCCTTGAGTATGTGAAGAGCCTGAACCGGATTACTTCCGGCAAGATCTGTAATCAACGATGATATCTGGGCGAAAACTCCGAGAGGTGCAATTTTCATTATAAGTTCCACACATTGCAGAACCACTTCATTCAGACTTTCGAGAAAACCTATCACCGGACCGGCTTTTTCTTTGCCAACTTTAATAGCAGCTACACCAAGGAGCATTGCCGCAAAAACCATCTGAAGCATCAATCCGTTATCAGATGCAGCTTTGAAAAAATTATCAGGAACTATGTCCACTATTGGCTGTAATGGTCCTGCCTTCTGGGTTTCCGTAGCCTGCACCGATGATTGTTCAACTTTGCCTGCATAATTCTCCCTGAGCTGTTTACATATTTCCTGAGGCATATACTTTCCGGGTTTTACGAAATTTACTATAAACAACCCTACAATAATAGCAATGACAGTGGTTCCCACATAAAGAGCTATTGTTTTTCCGCCTATTCTCGATAGTTTTGTCAAATCACAAAGACTTGCTACGCCACAGATAAGGGAAGTAAGAATCATGGGAATGGCAACCATCTTCAGGAGCCTTACGAATATAACGCCCCAGGGTTTTATCCAGTCGGTAGTAAAGGTTGTAAGTCCTGTATTTACTGCAATTATGCCAAAAACAAGTCCTGCGATCAGCCCGATTATTATCTGCCAGTAAAGATGTTTGTACCAGGGCATAAAGTTCTCCTGAAAATGTTTATTTGCCGCTATCTATTAAATTGCATGAATTATTTTCCTGCCGTAAATACTGTTTTAAACAGGATAAAAGATAATGCGGAAAAAACTTTAACCGGAGAAAATCTGATAAATCCGGAGGATCAAGTGAATAATTCATTGCTAAAAAAGACATTTCCGCTGATAATCCTTGCTCTGATGCTGATTATTTCAGCCGGAATCAGGGCGGAAGCTTCCGCTGATTATGAAAAGGTGTTTAGGGAAAAATTTGCAGGAACTAAGGGATGTATGGTTATTTACAGCCTTAATGACGATACATGCCTGATGTACAATCCCGTTCAGTGTAAAACAAGATATTCGCCCTGCTCAACATTTAAGATTTTTAATTCCCTCACTGCTCTCGAAACAGGTGTTCATAAAGATGAAAACAGCATTCTGAAATATGACGGCTCCCCCCAGATGTTCGATTCGTGGAAAAAAGATCACACTATGGCAACGGCCATAAGGGATTCGGTGGTCTGGTACTATCAGAAAACCGCCGAAATGATAGGTGAAAAGAGAATGCAGGAATACCTCGATAAAGCAGACTATGGCAACAGAGATATTTCTGCGGGAATAACAAAATTCTGGCTTGGCAGCTCCCTTCTTATTTCTGCAGCAGAACAGGTGGATTTCCTTACAAAACTCTGCAGAGATCAGCTTCCTTTTGGAAAACATGCCACCGATACGGTAAAGAAAATTATGATTCTCTCTTCTGATAAGGATTTTCAGCTTGCGGGCAAAACCGGAAGTTCATACAAAAACGGAAAATGGGTTCTCGGCTGGTTTGTGGGATTCGTAAAAAAAGACAATAAAACCTGGGTTTTTGCTGCAAATATCACTGGGGATGACAACTGTGACGGAAAAAGAGCCAAAGCTATATCTATAGGGGTTTTAAAGGACCTTGGCATACTTCCCGAAGGTTTTGTTCTTAAATAACCATTCAGGATTACATGAATTTTGAAAAAATCCTCCAAGCCATTGATATTATTGACTTTAGGGGATTTTTTTGTTAGAATGTATCTATACAAAAGCGGGGGGATATTATGAATACAATTAATTCTGCCAATATGGGGCAAACCTATGATCTGAGAATGAGCGGTTCTGTGCTGAATACGGGAAAACCCGCAGAAGCTGCCTCAGATATCAACACCAGAGATGTAGTGGGGCATAGTGAAGACTCCGGCGAAAAAAGCTGGACCCTGAAACAAAGACTAATGGCTGCGGCAAACGGTGCTATTCTGCCGTATGTGGATGTCGGCGGTTTACAGATCGCACTGGGTGGTATAGGAGCTGCAGTAGGAGCCTGTCAGGGCGGGGGAGCGGGAGCTGCAATAGGTCTGTTTGTTTCTCAGGCTATCTGTTCATTACCAAAAGCAATAGAAGGCTTCGTCGCACCGGATCACCTTTTTAACAATCTTCCCCACACCAGCGCCAGAATCTTCTTCGAACCCTGGGAATAACAGAACCAACCTGTTACTACAAAGTCTTTTGGGAAACCCGCTTTTTGAAAAAAGCTCGTTTCCCAAGCCCTTCCGGCAAAAACTTTCAGTGCATCATTTCTCTGATCTTTTTAATTATGCTTTCTGTATATCGATACAAGTTTCAATCGTTATCGGAAAAAATCTCCAATAAAAATGGTTTAAAGCGCGTGGTTATAGGCTTCGCTTGCCACCGAGATTAAAACCCGGTGTTGGTTCCAGGGGCATCGGGTTTAGCGGGAAACTTCCAAATCCGCTGTCAAAATAGGTTTTGAGTTGTGAAAAACATAGCTTTTACACAATCTCATAAACACTGAGCATGCTTTTCAGCCTTCCTATGATTTCCGCTCTTACATGGTCAGGTTCAAGACATTCGCATTTGCTGCCGAGCTGCATTAAGAAATTGTAGCTTGAATCTGTTTCCCTGAAGGGAATACGAACAATCGATTTTTCTTCCGTAAACTTTTCTGTGTTTTCTTCACCAACATGCTCCTGAAGCTTGTCGAGGATTGAGTTGTCGATGAGAAGTTTTACGGTGATAACATTTTCCTGTGAATCTTTAAGCTTTGGGAACATAGATTCATCAAAATGCCTCGGTATGAAACTTTCCTGCGACGCTTCAATGTCTGATATACGGGAAAGCCTGAATATCCTGAAATCGTTACGCAGAGTGCAGAACCCCTGTATATACCAGTTTGATTCCTTCAGCAACATCCTGTAAGGTTCGATTTTTCGCCTGCTTTTTACACCATTTCGGTCGGAATAACTAAAACTCAGATATTTTCTCAAACTCAGAGCGTTTTTGATTTCACTGATGATAGTCGTCAGCTTTTTATTTCCAAACCAGGAAGAATGATCAATGGAAATCTGATTCATTCTGAACTGAATATCTCTTGCCTGCTCTTCAGAAACCATTCCCCTGATTTTTGCAATAGTGTTAAGCACCTCGCCGCCGGTCATATCCGGAGGTATGCTGCCAAGGCCTGTTAAAATAGCAGTTATATCCGACAAAGTAAAAAGCTTCTTTTCAATCTTGTATTTCTCCATTATTCCTATTCCGCCATTGAATCCGGGGTAGGTTACTATGGGAATTCCCGCCTGATTGATAGCTTCGATGTCCCGATAAATTGTTCTTGTTGAAACCTCGAACATGTCGGCAAGAACCGATGCGTTCATTTTCTTACGCTCAAGAAGAAGCATTATTATTGATATGATTCTGTCAATTTTCATAGATTTACCTTATTTTATATTTTATCAGATAAATATGACATACAGCTGTCAGGTTTGTACATTATACTAAAAATACCAGATGGAAATAAGTGGATTTAAAATTTTAACGGAGGAATCAATGAAAACAGAGATTACCGAAAGACTGAAACTTAAATATTCTCCGGTAGCAGTTATTGCTACAGGAAGCAAGCCTGAAAACGCACTGGAATTTGCCGAAGGCAGCCGTGGCTGTGTTGTGTCATTGCTCAGTGAAGCTTTTAAAGGGAAACAGGCAGTATTTTCAGGAAAAACCTCAGGCTGCCCCGGTGGAGCAGTGGGTCTGGGTTTTTCAGTTAAAAGTGATGACAGTATTTATCATTATCTTTCAACGGGAATTGAGGGAGTTACAGAAGGCAATGCCATAAAAAAGACCCCCGAACTGGCAAAAGATTTTATCGAAGAACATACAAAGATTGATGTAAAACCGCAGGAATATTTAGTTCTGAAACCTCTTGCCGATGTGGATCCTGAACATGAAACACCGGAAGTTGTGATATTTCTTGCCAATCCTGACCAGTTGTCTGCTCTTACTGTGCTTGCCAATTATGGACGCAAAGGCGTTGAAAATGTCATAATCCCCTTTGCCTCAGGCTGCGCCGGCGCTTGCAGATTTCCATGGGGAGAAGTGGAAAAAGATTCACCCCGTGCAGTGATAGGCATGATAGAAATCCCGTCCCGCTTGTATTTTGACCCGGATATTCTTTCATTCAGCGTGCCTTATAAAATGATGAAAGAAATGGAATCAAACATTTCCGGAAGCTTCCTCGAAAGAAGCTATTGGAAAAAACTTGTGGAACGGATTCCTGATGTGGAAAATAAGTGAAACTGATAATCGGGTTTATTGTGATCAACCCTTTGGCGGCGCTGATATTCTTCGAATTTAGAAGTGAAATCTTAAAAAATCATTACCAATCCCCAGCCTAATACTCCTGTTTTTCAAGGAGGGAGGTTTGGAAGGCAACCTTGCTTTTCCAAAAAAGCGTGGCTCCCTCTGACTGTCCCCAACACCTTGTCGGTCCAAATCCCCCTGGTCGGTCCCCCGATTTAAAAGTTTTGGGATGGAGGTCCGGAGGAAACTTTTTTCAAAAAGTTTTCTCTGGGAGCTGGGCAAATGGTTATAATTCTCGTGAATGATTCAGACAAAGTCATGCCTTAATTCAGTGGCATTACCACAAGCCCAATACTCCTGTTTTTCAAGGAGGGAGGTTCGGAAGGCAACCTTGCTTTTCCAAAAAAGCGTGGCTCCATCTGACTGTCCCCAATCCTCCTTCTCTATCCTCTCCCGTTCCGAAATCAAAAAGGGGAGAACCTTTCCTGAAAAAAGCTCTCCCCCGGGATAACTTTATGTTAATTTACTGGCAGGATCTTGCTCCCTGCATACAGATTACTTCGTCCAGTCTTTCTTCCATAGGCGGGATACTGACCGTATGATAGCCAAGAAGGTTTCTGGCGGCGATTCTTTCACCGTTGCGGAAGTATATGCGGGGGATTCTTTTGCCGAGGCAGCTGAGAACTTCGTAATGGATGGTGGGGATTCGTTCCGCCACTTCATCGGCGCTGATTTGTTCGTTGCCCTGTTTTCCGATAATTACCACTTCGTCATAGCATTTAACATCGTTAACATCCGATACATTGACCATAACATGGTCCATGCAGATGGTTCCGGCCATATTGCATCTTTTTCCTCTTACAAGGACCTGTCCCTGATTTGTGAGGATTCTGCGGATTCCGTCATTGTAGCCTACGGGCAGGGTTGCGATCTTTTCCCCGATTTCGGCGAAATAGCGGCGGCCGTAGCTGATGCTTCTGCGCTGTCCGATGTTTTTGAGGAATGAGATTCTTGCTTTGTATGTGAGAGCAGGTTTCAATTCCACTTTGCTTTTCATTGAGGGATGGGGATAAAGTCCATAGAGCATAAGTCCGGGGCGGACCATATCCAGCTTCATTTCAGGAAGGTCAATAATAGTGGCGCTTGTTGCAGCGTGTGCAATTTTGGGCCTGATTCCTGATTTTTCCAGATCTTCGAGAACCTGATTGAAATTGTGCCACTGTTCGCGGACAAACTCTTTATCGGGGCAGTCTGCGGTGGCAAAATGGGTGAATATGCCTTCGATTTCGAGGTAGGGGAGTTCGCGGATTCTCTGGATGAGAGCGTATGCGTCTTCGTAATAGACTCCGATTCTTCCCATTCCCGTATCGACTTTTATGTGAATTTTTACGGTCTGTCTTGCTTTAAAAGCTTCTCTTGAGAGTTCCGCAGCAGTTTCGTAACTGCAGATGGTCTGGGTCAGGTTGTATCTGAGAACATAGGGCGCCTGTCCCGGCATAAGGGGTCCGAGTATAAGAATCGGGTCGGTTATGCCCATCTTTCTCATTTCTATAGCTTCGTCAAGGATGGCGACTGCAAAGTAATCTGCGCCTTCACCGGAGAGGGTTCTGGCGACTTCGTAAACGCCGTGCCCGTAGGCATCAGCTTTTACAACGGCACACACCTTTGTGTCGTTGCCGACTATCGAACGGATATGGCAGAAATTATGCCTGACAGCGTCAAGATCAACCTCGATCCAGGCACCGGCAGTGTTTCCGTCTCCGTTTGTTCCGTTGTAAACCACAGTCAGTTTCCTCATCTTTCGATATATTAGTCAGTTGGGTTGTCGGACCCGTTTGTAGTTATTATTTTTGTTTATTTAGCAGGCTGCCAGTTCCTGAGTAAGCCAGGATGAAGACAGTCTTTTAACCAGTTGTTCGCCGGTTTTGTAAATATCTCCGGCTCCTATGGTGATGACTATATCGCCGGGCTGAGCTTTTCCCTGAACGAAGTCGAGGATTTCGCCGGCGTGGGGTATGTAGTAAACTTCCGAAGGTGTTGAATGCTTTTCGCTGATTGCTTTGGCGAGGGTTTCGCCTTTAACTCCAACGATGGGGCATTCGCCTGCGCTGTAGATTTCGGTAACGATGAGTGTATCGGCATCACAGAAGGATTCGGCAAATTCGTCAAACAGGAATTTGGTCCTTGTGTAACGGTGGGGCTGGAATATTGCTATTACGCTTCTTCTTCCGCCTGTTCTGGCTCCGCTGAGGAGAGCTTTTACTTTGCCGGGGTTGTGGGCGTAGTCGTCGATTACGAGGATATCGTTGACTTCTCCCAGTTTCTGGAATCTTCTTCTTACTCCGGTGTAGTGGGACATTGCTTCAGCAATCATTTCGAAGCTTATGCCGATTTCCATTCCAATGGCGATTACTGCCAGAGTATTCATGATATTGTGTTTGCCGGGCACTCTGAGTTTTACTTTGCCGAGATGTTTTCCGAGGTGGTAAACATCAAAGGTTGAACCGAATTCCCTGCAGTTGATTCCGTCTGCATAAAGGTCTGCATCTGCTCTGAGTCCGTAGGTCATGTAAGGTTTGCTGATGTGGGGGATCATTTTTCTTACATTTTCGTCTTCAATGCAGAGTATAGCTTTTCCGTTTTCCGGAAGTCTGTCCATAAATTCGTAAAATGCGTCTTTAACTTTGTTGAGGGTTTTATCGTAGTCAAAGTTGAGGTGTGAGTAGGGTGCAACATTCAGGTTTACATCCACATCCACGCTTGTTACAACTATCCAGCGGGGATCCAGATAAAGAAATGAAGCGTCGCTTTCGTCGGCTTCAACCACCATATAGCGGCTGCTTCCCAGTCTTGCATTTGACATGAGTCCGTTGAGTTCGCCGCCGACGACGATGGTGGGATCCAGTCTGTTGTAGTCGAGCATACAGGCAACCATTGATGAAGTAGTTGTTTTGCCGTGTGTGCCTGAAATAGCGATTCCGGTTCTGCCTCTCATAATGTGTCCGAGAACTTCAGCTCTGTGGAAAATCGGTATTCCGTCTCTTCTGGCTGCGATAACTTCAGGATTGTCGTAGGGTATGGCTGATGAAACTACCAGACAGTCTGCGCCTTTGATATTTTCTTCTTTGTGTTCGTGATATATGGTGGCGCCCATCTCTCTGAGTTTGTCGGTAAGGGGTGATGAATTGGGGTCGGAACCGCTCACTGTGTGTCCTTCTTCGAGGAGGATTCTTGCGACGCCGCTGACGCCGATACCGTTGATTCCAATCAGGTGGTAATGTTTTTTCATCAGATGAGCCTTTCTTTATGTGTATTTTCAGGACTCCAAATTCAATCGGGTGATTGTTTTGCCGCCATACTGAGCGAAGTGAAGGATCTTACGCATATTTCCTAAGATTCTTCATTTTGTTCAGAATGACAAATGTTCTGGTCCTGTATTTTCTGAGCAAAATCTCATGTATATAACATACTACCCGGAAGTTACATGCTTGTTACTCTATTATTACAATTTGATAACATTTTGGTTAAGTTTTTGTAGCAAATAAAAAAAAGGATTTACATCCTTTTCAAAGGTGATATTTGGGTTGTTTTTCACCATTGATTCTTCCCGAAGACGCCCAAACACATCTCCAGTCGTTTGAAGACAAAATACGGTTTTATTTTTCCCAGAAGTAAAAACCAGTTAAATAAGCACCGGTAATGTCTGTGAACTTATATACGAAAAACCCGTATTCAGGATTGTTTGAGTTTTTTGTACATAAGATAGGCGGAGATGGAGCCGGTGGATTTGAATATTTCCCAGAAGACTTCGGGTGATAACATCGGGAAGACTCCTTTCCGTTTTCAGATAGGGATCCCAACCAAGTTAAGTATATCATAATCTTCCCGGCTTTTCAACACCAATGTTAGCAAAATGTTAACTTTTTTTAACATTTTTGCTTTAACTTATTATAAACCTCATGTAATACTATGGAGCCGCTGATAGCGAGATTGAGGGATTCAATTCTGCTTTCCATGGGGATTCTCAACACTGCATCTGACGACTGTTCGATCTTTGCATCAATACCTGCAGTTTCGCCGCCCATGATGTAGATTGTGTTCTGAACCGGCCCGATTTTATCATGATTTTCACTGCCTCTGGGTGTGAAAGAAACCAGGCGGAAATTAAACTTTGCAGCTTCAAGAAATTCATCGACGGTTTTGAAGTTGACATAAGGCATGTCAAGAATATAACCGGCTGATGATCTTACTGTGCGGGGGTTGAACCATTCCACTGAAGAACCGATGAGAATCATTCCTGTGCATCCGAATGCGGTGGCAGAACGGATGAGGGTACCGAGATTTCCCGGATCCGAAGGTTGATGGATTGCCAGATAATACCCGCCTTTTGAAAGAACTTCTTCTGCTTTCCATCTTACTTTGGGAACCACAGCAAGAATCTTCTGAGATGTTTTTGCCGGACTGACATATTCCATTATTTCGTCAGAAACAAAAATGGTTCTTTCAGCTTTTGAAATAAGGAACTGAAGCAGAGCAAGCTCTCCCTTGTCTTTTATGCCGGGGCTGTAAAGCAATGTGTCAATGGGATAATCTTTTTTCATAACCTCTGTAAGGCAGCGTACGCCTTCGATTATGAATACTTTTTCCTCATCCCTGAATTTCTTCTGGTTTAGTTTTTTTATTCTTTTTACTACGGGGTTCTGTCTGCTCTCAATGGGCATCATAAAATAAACACCTCTTTATGTAAATACAAAAGGAGGTCCGCATTGCACGGACCTCCGGTTATGTCGCGGGCTTTGAAATGGCAACCTCGAATACGCTGCCTTTTGTTGCGCAAAAGAACTATCGTACCTTCGAGGTTTACCGGATATATGGGAAACGAAGGTACAAGGGAAATTCTAACAGAATGAACCGATTATCTCTTGGTCCACTGATAGCCTCTTCTGGCTCTCTTGCGTCCGTATTTCTTACGTTCTTTCTCCCTGGGGTCTCTGGTGAGCATTCCGGCTTTCTTCAGAGGTGATCTGAGTTTCTCGTCAAATGAGCAAAGTGCTCTGGCGATACCGTGTCTCACGGCTCCTGCCTGGCCGGCTTTTCCGCCGCCGCATGAGTTTACGATTAAATCAAAATGTCCTGTTGATTTAGTCAGTTCGAAAGGCTCCATAATTTTAAGCTCGAGCATCTTTCTCTGGCAGAAATCAGCAAGATTCTGTCCGTTAATTACTATGTCGCCTTTGCCGGGTTTAAGACGAACTCTGGCAACTGCGCATTTGCGTCTGCCTGTGGCCCAGATTTCCTGGGGATCTTTAGTCTTGACCAAGATATGTACCTCCTTGAACTATTCCAGGTTCTTCTCAACAGGATTCTGTGCCTGATGAGGATGAGTTGCTGTTGTGTAAACTTTAAGTCTCTTCATGCGATCGGGCCGCAGTTTGTTCTTGGGCAGCATACCCATTACGGCGAATTTAATGGCTCTTTCCGGGTATTTTTTGATCAGGTCCTTAAGATTGATGCTCTTAAGTCCGCCCGGATAACCGGAATGTCTTCTGTATTCCTTCTCAACGAGCTTGTTGCCGGTTACGGTAAATTTGTCTGCATTAACGACAACCACGAAATCGCCAACATCGATATTGGGTGTGAATTCGGGTTTGATTTTGCCTGTAAGGATTCTGGCGATCTCAGTAGCTGCTCTGCCGAGATTCTTTCCAGCCAGATCGATTACGTGCCATTTTCTTTCAACTTTTTCTAAAGTGGGAAAATAAGTTTTCACTTCCCTGACCTCCCTTATATTACAACAAAAAAGAGCAATCCGCACGCTCTTGCCAACACATTCTAATACAATTTGTATTTCCTGTCAAGACTTTACATGGTGAAATACGGATTGTATCGTGTTAAAAATCCCGGATGAATTCATCCTTTTTTTTCGGTTGTTCCTGAGCTGCGGTGATTTTAACCGATTTGAGAAGCTGCTGAATTACCATGTTATATTCTTCCATTGTGGAAGGTTCTCCTGAAAATACCCATTCAAAACGGTAGTCGTACGAATATGCTACAGCGTGCCATGCAATATTGATGGTGTTTGCTCCGATTACTTCCTTTGAAAAATAAGCCCCCATGGCTCCCTGGATATTCATTGGTTCAACAGATTCATAATAAAACTGATTGGCTTTGTTGTTTGAATATTCCTGCTCAAACTGCTGTGACGCTCCCCAGCCGTCAAGTTTTATTAACTTTTTGGCAATAAACTTGAACTCCCATCTCTGATTGGCATAAGGACCCTTCCGGGGACCCTGCCAGACTATGGCGTTTTCAAGCTTTGCAGCGCGGAATGACTTGTCAAACCTCGAAAAATTATCAGGAATTTCAAAAGAAATACCTGCTTCCTTCATCTCAAAGGTTTCCGCTGCCAATACCGATGGAATGTAAAAGAATGAAACCATCAGTAACAACAGTATTGAGGCTCTGGTTCTCATTTGCCCTCCGTTGCACGGTTGTATGAGCTTATCCCAAAAAATAAAAAAATATCTGACCGGACTTATTTCGGATTTCGCAGATTTTCTGAAAATCAGTTTCCGTTTATACCTGAGGCATGTCCGGTTGAAAAAATATTTTTTATTCCGGGATTGCGCTTGTTTTTATTCTTCTTTTAATTCAACTATCCTTTACTCTGAATTTTGCATAAACATCTTGATTTTTTCCCTGTCTTCAAAATATAATTCTCTTATGAGTATTTTTGCAGATATTGTAATTATTGCATTTATCGGATTAGTGATTTATGCCGGATGGTGCAGGGGATTCATAGGAGAATTATCGGATTTGATGATAATCACTGTGGGAAGCTGTATTGCACTGACGTTGTTTGTGTATCCTGGAGATTTTTTATACGGAACCCCCGGACTGAATTTCGAAGCGGTCTATTTTTTCTCTTTCGTCCTCGTTCTTGCGCCTGTAGGTGCATTGATACATTATGGGGGTAGTTTGCTTGAAAAGAAAGCCCGGCCGGGATTTCCCATCCCTTTATACAGAACTCTGGGTGCAATGCTGAGCTTTATCAAAGCCTGCGTGTTTTCATTCTGGATTCTTGTTCTGATTTCCATGAGTCCTATGCCTCAGGATACTGTGGATGTTTTTAAGCAGTCCGCTGTAGTCCGCTGGGTTCAGAATTTTGAACCGACTATGGAAAACATAGCTACTTCAGCAGCTCCTGACAAAATGAAGGCTAAGCTTGAAAAAACGCTGCGCAATTCAGTTTTTGAAAACCGTCAGCCTGAAAAAAACTAACATTGGGGTTTGTTTATCTGTTCAGTTTAAACCTGTAAATATCTTCTCCTGAGAAAATAAACAGGTCTTTGGAATCTCTTACGAATTTCCAGTCAACAGGTTTAAATGTGGGCAGAATTTCGCTTTCTTCCCCGTCATTTTCCATTTTGTCAGTTTTGTATATTCTGATTCTGTTGATAAATCTGTTTTCCGATGCGGGAATCAGATAGCCTGCCGCAAGGTATTCCCCGGTTGAGTTCAGCCTTGGCAGGTAAAACCTTCCGTTCCACACTCTTTTGGGGGCTTTTTCCTTAAGATCATAGAGAATCATATCCGCCGGCAGGTTGTCGCCGTGCTGTTTTCTGATTATGTATGTGAGAAGATTGCCGGAATCGGAAACAGTCATACCAAGCATTGATGTGAATGAGTCTATTTTTGAGAGATTTTCCGTTTTCGTGTCATAACAGAGGATTACTCCGCCGTGTTTATCCTGAGCGCAGTAAACCAGCTTGCCGCCGGTGTATTCGGTTTTTGTGATTTCTTTGGCAGAAGGGTAAAAATATTTAGCGCCTTCCATTAGCCTGTCTGTTTCCACCACTGGCTGAAATACAGCTATGCCTGTTTTCTCAGGATTTATAAATACAATATTGTCGCTTGTAAACAAGCCTTCGCCGTTATAGTAGAAGCCTCTTGCAATAATTCCGTTCGGCTGAAAATCAAGCCAGGAGCCGCTTTTATCAAACAGTGCAAAACCGGTTTTTCCTTTTTCCATTTTGAAAATTGATTTGGTTTTTCCCCTTTTCAGGTCGGCATAGAAAAACTCATAATCCTTGTGTGTGTATATTATCGCCTGTTTTCCGTCGTCTGAGATTACGATATAGTCTATTTTACTCACAGGAAGTTTGAATTTCCGTATCAGATAACCTTTCATGTCGGAAATCAGGATGGATGATTCTTCCCCTTCCTGTTCCGATACAAATGCTATTCTACCGTTGTCCAGAATTTTTGACACAAAGACAGTGCCTTTTCTGTCCAGTTTTTTAATTTTATCCGATGGAAGTATTAATTCCTGACCATTTGCAAAAACAAAAGAACCGGAAACAAAAAACGAAATAATCAATAAAAACTTAACTGCTGACTTAAACAAAATTATACTCCGATATTGGTTTGATAATTGAAAAGATTAAAAAAGTTCTGATTAGCTTCCCAATATTCCTGCAAGTAAAAGGCAGGAAAGGGAAATCATCGGTATAATTATTATACTTAGTGAGCATGAAATTAACTGGAGGGCGTATGCAGCAGTTTAAATATTGCCCCGTTTGTGCGGGTGAACTTGAAACCAGAATGATGGAAGACAAAGAAAGGCTTGTCTGCACTAAATGCGGATATGTGCTTTATGAAAATTCCAAACCCTGTACAGCGGTTCTGGTGGAGGATAACGGCAGAGTTATGCTTACCAGAAGAGGAATAGATCCTTTCAGGGACTGGTGGGATCTCCCCGGTGGTTTTCTTGAAAACGGTGAGGAACCTGTAGAAGGTGCAAAAAGAGAACTGATGGAGGAAACAGGTCTCGAAATAGAAGTGCTGGATCTTCTTGGCATTGAAGTGGATACCTATGGAGATTATGGAATTTATACACTGAATTTCCACTATCTTTCAAAACCTATAGGCGGCACTGCATCTCCCAAAAGCGATGTTGCAGAGATTCGCTGGTTTCTGCCTGATGAAATTCCTGAAAATATTGCATTCGCCAACTGTAAGAGTGCTGTTGAAAAGTGGGTAAAATATAAGAAAGCCCGGAAAAATTAAGTAAATATACAGTACATACAGAGGAGCGGGGAGCATGGATAGTCTTTTCGACGAAAACAAAAACAAAAAGAAGAAAAAGAAGGGGGACCAGGACAAGGATCCCCGGGAGAGAACTCTCAATAGCTTCTTTGAAGAAAGCCTGAAGAAGGATGAAGAAAGATACAAGGAAAGAGGAGAGGAACCTCCGGAGAGGGAAGAAGCGGTCGTTGTAATAAGGCAGAGTGAAATCAAAGAGGAAGCTGATGAGGAAAGAAAAAAGCGCCTTGCTGAACTGATGCCTGATGAAGTCTTTATGACTCCAAAGACGCCTACGAAAAAACCTGTCTGGACCAACTGCCTTTTTATGTTTTGCGTTGGTTTTCTGATTGTTCTTCTTGCTGCTGTTTTGTGGAGCCTGCAGTTTTTCGGCAGAGATTTGATTGCTTCATATCCCACAAAACATGCCGACATTCAGCTTTCTAAATCGGAACAGTTTGATCTTGATAAGAAAATCATCAAATACAACGAAGCTATGGAAGATGTGAAAGCAGGCAGGGAAATCAAGAACTTTGAAATTGCTCTCACTGGAAATCAGCTCAATTATCTTCTTCAGCAGTTTGAAGAATCAATCTCCAGCGACAGAAAAATTGTATTACGGGCTTATCCCAATGGAAGCCAGGTAAGTATGTTCATTTCATTTCCGTTCGAAAAGAAAGGCTTTCTGAATGTTCAGCTTGTTGGAAAACCTATTATCGAAGCTTATCTTTTCAATATGGATGTTTTTACGATTCAGATAGGAAGCATGAAAAACGCATCAGGATTCAAAAAGAAAATTCTTGACAGGATTAACCGTGATCTGGATCAATATCCGAGAACTCATGGCGTTCCTTTCCGTGTTCACGATATGACTGTTGAAGACTCAATTTTCCATTTTACCCTGTCACTGAAAGAATAAACAAAAAATCATGCTGAATGCTTTTGGAATTAATACTTTCGGACGGTTACTGCACCTTTATAATAAAGGAATTAATCCCCGAAATGTAAATTATAGTAATAAGAAACCAATTGGAAGCAAGGTGTTTGGGGATGAAACCCGCAGCAAATAACATAGCACACCTGATGACGATACTGATTGCTCTTATGCTGGCGTACTGCTGTGCTGAAATTAGTCTGGCTGCTGAAAATATAAAAAGGACTACCGGAAAAAAGACGACGGATCTGACTTCCAGAAAAGGCCATAGCAGTTTCCATGTTATTCTGACATATAAAAAACCGAGATGGGTTGTTCAGATGGGGCATAACGGAAGTATTGCTTCTGCTGTATTTTCACCTTCCGGCAGTATAATTGCGTCTGCCGGCGCAGATAAAAGTATAATACTCTGGGATGCTGCAACAGGCAATATCATCAGAGTTCTCAAAGGACATAACGACTGGGTTTATTCCCTTGCATTCTCTCCTGACGGAAAAAAGCTTGTTTCCGGAAGCTGGGATAAAACAGCTAAAATCTGGAGCACAGAAACCGGAGAATGCCTGAAAACCCTCGAAGGCCACAGAGAATGGGTCTATTCCGTTGATTATTCGAAAGATGGAAGATACATTGCCACCGGAAGCTGGGACAAAACCATAAAAATATGGAAAGCTGATACCGGCGAGCTTATCAATACCCTCAACGGACATAATGACTGGGTTTATTCGGTAGCTTTTTCACCCCGTGAAAACATACTTGCATCCGGAAGCTGGGATCGAACGATAAAACTCTGGGATCCTGAAAAAGGCAAATGCATTAAAACAATCGATACCGGCAAACGCATAAACTGTGTTGTATTTATGCCCGATGGAAAAAATCTGATCTCAGGATCATGGGATAAAACAGTTACATTCTGGAATATCGCAACCGGAAAGGAAAATGCAGTTCTCACCGGACACCGGGACAGTGTTACATCAGTGGCATGCGCTTCGTCCGGAAAGGTTTTTGCCTCAGGCGGTCTTGATAAAAACATTATTCTCTGGGATGCGGTTAGAAAAACCAGAATAAAAATATTCAGCTCCCATGTGGGCATCGTCAACTACATAAGCTTCTCCCCTGACAGCCGGTATATGATCAGCAGTTGTGAAGACGGCTTGATTCTCTGGGACGGCTCCACAGGAAGCTTTCTTAAAAAGTTTAATGGAATTCAGCAGAGCTTCAACCCCGGGTGCAAAAAACTTAATTTCCACAAAGGAGCTTCGGTAGGCGGCGCTCTGGTTCTCCGGAGCCATGCCAACTAAGTTTGTGTCTTAAGCTGTTTCCCTGATTATCTTTTCGTAAGGCTCAATCATAATCTTGCTCAAATTTTTCATTATGTGTTCTTTTGCTCCCGGCTGCGACATCAAAGCTTCCATTTCAAGGCTTCTCTTTTCTGTTGCCGGATCAGTGTTCGGAAAATTATACCTGCCTTCATTTTCGAAGAATCTGTGATCGTCTGTAAAGAACCACCTGAACGAATAAACAAGATCCCTGAATATTTTTTCTCCGCCTACACCGAGAAAATCCTGAGGTTTTGTAAGTTTATCCCTGCAGTTGCGTATCATGTTTTCCGTAAAAGTAAAAATTTCTTCTGTAACAGCTTCGTTTTCTGAACTCTCATCGGTTACATACTCAAAGAGGCTGCTTCCGGTTACAGCCTGAACATAGCCTTCCATAAATTCCTTCAGCATTCTGTTTTCCCTGAGCATTCCGCTTAGGATGAAGCCAAAAGATTTTCCCCTGTAAACAGGTTTGTGCCCATAACAAAAACCTCTGTCGAGGAACTGTTTCCAGCCAGGTGAAAGGAATCGATGCTCAATTGAGCCTGCGTAAATAACAATATCCGCCTCTTCTGCAATTCTGTCCGATAAACTTCTGTAATCATCCCTGAAAATGCACTTACCTTCAAGAATACACCTGCAGCAACCAATACAGCCATTCTTTATGTCCGCATTTCCGATATTTATTATCTCTGAAGAATCACCGAAAAAACGAAGCGCAGCGTTTACCATAGCTTCAAGATTTCCACCCTTTTCCGGTATGTCGGCGATTATAAAAGTTTTAAAGCTGTGATCCGATGCTTTGCCGGAAGAAACAGGAGTGTATTCAAATTTTCCTGTTTCTGAAGCCGGCAGAAATTCTTTTCGTATTTTTTCTCCTTTTTCTGCTCTTTCGAACAGAGAACCAAAGTATTTCAGAAATGAATCTCTGTTTTCGTCTTTCAGAAAATATCCGGCATCAGCGGAAAAATTGCTGATAAAATTCATTCCAAGTTCTTCACTTGCGGAATGTATGTAAGAATGAGCAGTATGGTCGAAATAATGGCCCGATGTGGATATAGAGGCAGCATATTTTCCCTTCAGCGGATTTCCACAGTTATTCTCAAATAAAAGAGAGACAAACCTCATCAACTGCGATGGTATTGAAAGGTAATAAACGGGAAAACTCCAGATAATAAAATCAGCAGATGAGAGTATTTTAAAGGTATCTTCCATCTTCAGGCTGTCCGTTTCAAATTTGTTTATATCCCTTGCTGCATCCACAAAATAAAAATCGTGCTGCTTAAAGCTGTTTTTCAGCAACTTTGAAAAACTAAGTGTAATACTCATTTCCCCTTTAGGGCTTCCGTTAATAACAACTATCTTCATCTCCGCTCCCTTTCCGTCTCTTTTATTAATTTATCTGACTTTAGCTTTACCGGTGTCGTAATAGGGAATCCTTTAAATATTCATATTCTGAAACCGAAACGAAATGTCTTTAGTGTTAAGGGAAATTAACAAAAAGTCGGTTGTTGCTTTTTTTTAAGTGTTTATAATAATAATTGGGCTTTTTTTTGTCCGAATGTCCGTTCTTATGGCAGGTTTTTTGTTATCAACATTAAAAGATACATCCAACAAACGGATAACAACGGCAAAGTGTAAGGAGGATGTGTTTTGGTGAAAAAAGTTGTATTTATTGTCGGTCTTGCTTTTTTGCTTTTTGCAGGTCTGTCCGGCATTTCCCGGGCATCAGACAGTCCTGAGGCAGTATTTAAGAAGTATATCAAAGCTGTAAAAGATGGAAAATTTGAAGAAGTAAGCAAATACCTGCCCAAGACAATGGTTGACTTTTATACAAAACAGCCTGACAGTGTTAAAAAGACATATCTGGCTGTTCAGAGAGGAACCCTTCCTGAAGAATTTACCGTGAAAGATGTAAAAATCAACGGCAAACAGGCGGTGCTGAAGTATGAAGGTATCGGCAGGGAAGGTAAGGAAGGCACCCAGTTCAGCTACAAAGCCACTGTTACATTTATGGAAGAAAACGGTAACTGGAAATATATGCAGGAAACAAGAGAACAGGTGAAAAAGTAAGGAAGTGAACCTATGGACTGCCCAAGTTGTGTTTTGCCGATGAATACACAGATTTTCTACAATATCGAAATAGATGCCTGTAAAATGTGCGGAGGCTTATGGTTCGACAGACACGAGCTTGCTGCATATATAAAAAACAGGAAGATACCTTTTAAACTTCTGTCCGGCTACTGTCTTGATGATCGAAGGAAGATAATTGGCGAAGGCAGCAGAAAATGCCCCCGCTGTCAGAAAAATATGCAAGTGGTTAACCATATAGATGTCAATGTTGACTATTGCAATGATTGCAGCGGATTATGGTTCGACAGAGGTGAATTATCCAAAATACTTAACTATTACACCGAAAAAGCGGGAAAAGTTAAGAAAAAACCTGTGGGACAAGCTTCTGATACTATGCCTGATGAAGGCTGGGAAGAAGTAATCCGTGTTACTGAAGATGGAATTATTGAAGAAAGAATAAAATCTCCCGGTCAAAACGCACCTGTGGTCCAAACACCGGTAAACGAGGAACTACTTGTTAAAGGTGATGATCCGGTTGCCATTGAACTCAGGGAGGGGGGAACAATCGAGGATATTGCAAGGGCAATGCCCGAACAGGCTAAAAAAAGAAGAGAATCCTCATTGCCCCCTATGGAACAGGGATACCATCCGGAAAGCCATCTGAATGCCGGTATTGCCGGCACAGCAATGACAGCTGCATCAGGAGACCCCGGCATATTGTCGGGAGCCGGTGATGTTGTTGTCGAACTTGCAATGGAATTTGCAGGTTTTGTAATTGATTTATTTGACTGAAAGAGGAGCAGTATGAATTATAGATTCCTATTTATCCCAATTGATGATCGCCCCTGCACATTTAAAATGCCTGTAGAACTGGCTAAAATTGCAGGCGTTGAAATGGTGTCGCCTCCTGCGGAATTACTTGGGAAATTTATGGAACCGGGTAAGTGTGAAGAGCTGATCCAATGGTTAAGCAAAGTTGGAGGCAAATTTCAGGGAACAATCATAGCTACCGATATGTTCGTTTACGGCGGACTTGTAGCTTCCCGCAAGATGCTCTCAGACAGGGACACTGTGCTTGGCAGACTACAGAAATTGATTGATGTGTTAAAATCAGGAAAAAATAATTTCGGAAAGATATTTGCCTTCAGCTCATTGATGAGAGTTACCCCAACATATACCGATGTTGGTTTGATTCCCCTTATCGAAAAAGTTATCGGCTATTCAACGGAAAGCTACCACGCAAAAAAAGGCAATGCCAAATCAAAGGAACTGGTTGAGAAAATCGGTGAAGATATTCCTGCTGAAGTTCTTTCAGAATATCTGGCTTCGAGGGAAAGAAATTTCACTGTAAATAAAAAACTCCTCGAATACGCAGGTCAGGGAGTTTTTGACAGACTTCTCATAGGTCTTGATGACAGTAAAACTGTCGGATTAAACATTCTCGAAAGGGAAGAGCTTGAAGAGATTGTAAACCGGACAAACCTTGGTAATACTGTATCCATTGCACCCGGAACCGATGAGTCAACATCACTGCTTCTCGCCGAGCTTTTATGTGCACTGACGGGGATTCATCCCACAATACATGCGGTTTATTCACACCCTGACGGAAAAAAGACCGTCGGCAGGTATGAAGACAGGTCCTTTGAGGAGCTTGTTGATCTGCATATAAAGATTAGCGGAGCTGCTAAAACCGATATTATGAAAGATGCGGATATTCTTCTGTTTGTTCATAATCCTGCGGGAAGCCAGAAGGAAGCATCGGGCCAGAATCTTTTTATGAATATCGGTCATAATTACGACCCATTTGCCCTCTCTATCGGCAGAATGGTGGTCAACGGCAGAAATGTCGCTGTTGCGGATGTATATTATGCCAATGGCGCCGATAACAGTCTTGTTGATATTCTGCTTAAAAAGATTAATGTACTGAAGCTTTTCTCTTATGCTGCCTGGAATACTGCGGGAAATACGGTGGGGACCGCTGTGGCGCAGTCCGTAATCCGGTTTGTGTCCAAAGAAATCAATAAGGGAAAAGAAGGCACCTGCTCAACCCTTGAAGCTCAAATCAATATGCTTCTTGAAAGATTTACCGATGACTGGATTTATCAGTCGGATATCCGTCAGCAGCTAAGCCGTGAAGCACTGTTTAAGGGTGTTTCCATGTTTGGAATAGGTAAAAAACTTCCTGAATTTGAACGCAGTTTGAGAATGAGAATGGAAAATCGGTTCAATACTCTGATGAAGAGCCTTGAAGGTAAGGAAGTGTATGACATTTCAACCGGTTGCAAACATACCTTTAAGCCCTGGAAAATCAAAAATATCTCCCTTCCCTGGGGAAGACTCTTTGAAACTTCGTTTGAACTGGAAAAATGAAAAAACTATTCCATAACCGAAACTTCATGCTCCAGTGGTTCGGACAATCCCTGTCGGGAATGGGCAACTGGATCAACTTTGTAGGTCTCAACCTCTATGTATATCAACTGACAGGCTCCGGAAAAATCCTGGGCCTGTTTCTTGTGGCGAGAATGCTGCCATCACTTCTGTTTGGTTCCATAGGGGGCTATTTTGCCGACAGATACCCCCGCCGGACAATCATGATTGTCTGTGATACCATAAGAGCTATACTTGTTCTGGGTTTCCTTTTTGCCGGAGATATTACCACAATTTTTATTATCGGATTTATTATTTCCGCCATAGATAAAATATTTATGGCGGCAAACGGTTCTTTTCTCCCCAATATTGTGGAAAAAGAAGACCTGCTTGAGGCAAATTCCATAAACAGAATGACAGTATCGGTTATTATGGTTCTTGGGCCATCCCTCGGAGCGCTGCTGGTCAATGCCTTCACATACAAAGTCGTATTTATTGTTGACTCCGCAACTTTCGTGGTTTCGGTTATCTGCTCATTGCTTATTACTGTACCGGGACTATCGGGGAGTAAGTCCTCAAAGGGAGGAATCTTCGAAGGATTCCGTACTGCGTGGGTTTTCTTTATGGGAAAATCCGCTCTCATTTTCCTCACTTTCGTCAGGCTTGTGGATGCTCTGGGAAGTGGATCCTACAACACAGCTCTTCCCATATTTTCAAAAAGCTTTCATCTGGCAAAAGGCGCCGCCTACGGATGGCTTGTTGCTGTCTGGGCAATGGGCGAATTCACCGGCTCTCTTATAGTTAATACGATTACAAAGAAAATCACTGTTTCCCCCAAAAAACTCTTCAGCATATCCGTTCTTCTCATGGCTGTGGGTATGGGCCTTACATTCAGAATGCAGAACCTTTATCTTGCTCTTGCCTTTATCTTTTTGGGTGGAGTAGGGGATGGAATCTCAAATGTCCTTTTCAATACCGTTCTTATGAAAGAATCACCCAACGAAATAAGGGGAAGAGTTTACGGTTCAACTGTAGCCCTTGTCTATACCGTCGTAGCAATAGGCATGGCGGCTGCGGGATTCTTTATCGATAAATTCCCCCTTCACAAAATCACCGATTTCTGCACGATTCTGATAGTTGTATGGGTAATTCTTGGATTTATATTCATAGGTGATAAAAAAGAACAGAAGGAAATTCCGGCAGAAGAAGCAAAAACAGTTACATCCTGAAATATGAGGTGTATTGTTATGAAAAAAGGATTATTAATCCTTACTGTCTGCCTGATGGGAATACTGGCGTTCTTCTCAGTCTCTTATGCACAGTCTTCGGGCAAAACTGTTGACGGAGGCGGCTCCAAACCTGCATCAAAAGGGATTGAAGCCGGAGCAACCCTGTCTATAAACGACAGTGGCAAAGATTTGGCGTATAATTGCAGCAACACAAGCATTACAGTGAACGGCAGCAACAACAAAATCACTTTAACCGGCACTTGCAGCAGCATTAGCATCAACGGAAGCAACAACACAATCAGGATGAACTGCAGAATTTCATCAATCAGTGCCATGGGGAGTTCCAACAGAATCTCCTATTCGGAAAAACTCAACCAGAAAAAACCCGCTTTCAATTCACTGGGATATGATAACACTCTGACAAAAACTCCATGATTATTTTCCTGAAATCAGAGTAAAAAGATAATAACATACAAGGATGGCTGCACCTGATATTCCTATCATAAAAGGCAGGCATCCTTTTTTCTTTTCTTCCTGCTGAGGCTGCACTCCGGTTTCAGTTTTTGCCTTTACGGAAGCTTCAGTCTCCTTTGACGAATGTTCTTCCTGCTCTTTCTGTTTCTTTGCACTGTATGAATAAACTGCGGATTCGTCATTATAACCTGCTTTTTTCTCAGGCTCCTGGGCTATTGGAACTTCAACAGGCGGTGGTGCAGCAGGCTGAGGTGCAATAAACTGAGGTTCAACACTTATAGGCTCAGGCGTTATTGGTTCTTCAAAATCAGGAATTTCCGGCGGCAGCTCCGGAAGCTGCTCATCATCTGTATCAGTCGCATTATTGCTGTCATTGTATGATACCGTTGCCTGCGGAGGGGAAATTATTTCGCCGGGGGGATCATCATCCACAGATGTGTTATGTGAAAAACCTTCCGAAGCAGTATCCTGAGCAGATTCAGGCATAAGCTGCTCTTCAGGGAGCATTATCTCCGGGCTGTTATATCCTCCGGTTCCAACATCTTCAATCTCTCCGGAATCATTCATATAATCCCTTGCTGTTTCTTCCCCTTCGTTTTCCAGCCTGTCAGGTCTCTGGCCGTACATCGAATCCCTGAATTTTGAACTATCCCTCCGGGGCATGACCTTGCCGGTTTTTCCACCAATCTTTTTTGTAGCTGCAATTTTGGGACCTGTTGCAACAGTTCCCTTCTTTTTCATGGGCTTGTGTGTGCCTTTTTCAAACTCAAGATGTTTTGCATCAGTATCCAGACTGATGGCAGCAGCCTTCTCCTTCTCTTTGGGAATCTCTCTTGTGGGCATGAATTTTTTGATAAGTAGTGAATCCATTATCTCTGGATATCGTTTACCTGTATCGTTCAGGACAAATGTGGGGTTTCTCAGAGTGTTTGTTATATAGCTGTCCCATTCGATATTTGCTATTTTACTCCAGAAAATGGAAACTTTCTCTTCTATCTCAGGCTGGGCAAGAATGCTTCCCTTTTTATCCTTGCCTCCGAAAATGGCAAATATAATAAAATTCAGATCATCTGCACGCTCTGTGAGGAATTTGGCTTTCTCTCCATCTTCCTCCCGCTCTCCTGCAAGGCGGAATCCTTTTTCAGCTTCCTGAAGGAAAGGATATATCTTAACAAATTCATCCTCGCATTTCTTATACTGCTTATAGTCATATCCGAGAGTTTCCACAGTAAACTGATGGATCTTCTCAAAAAGCATGGTAAGCTTGCGATACTGCCTTGGGGCTTTTTTTACAAGAAATTTGTTAAAATCAGGCTGAACCGTCATTCTCCATGTTTTCAGCACAAATAAGCCGATGGCACGGGAAGTCAGTTTTTTCCCTGTGGAATCTTCCCCCTTCTCAAGGCATTTTCTTGCCTCGTCGAGACGGTCGTATATTTTTTCGAACGCTGAAATAAGCTGCTGATCTCCGGTTTGACTGACCTGCTCTCCCAGTTCGTTCAGAATCTCCTGAATCTGTTCAGCTTTGGAAGCCATATCCGTCCCTCCATTTGATATTAATCCAAATTAAGGTTACCGGGACAATATCAATATTTGTCTTATTAATTATAATCTCAGATCAAAATGCCGCCGTTCAAGCTCATCTTTAAGTCCATCGTTGATATGATCGAGAGGCATTAACATACCTGCTGCTCTGCGGATTTTTCTCAGCTTTCCTCCTGTTTGAAGGGCTTTTTCACCGTATGAACCATCTTCAAGGGATTCCACCAGAGGGAAAGATATACCGCCGAGAGCAATTCCTGATTCCTTCATTTTACGAAGAACTTCAAAATAAGTCGGTGGTGTGGGCATTTCTTCCGATTCCAGGAATGTAAAATGTCCGCCCTGAACTTTGTTGTGGAATTTACCTTCCACTTCAAGTTTTGTTTCCCAGGGAATCTCTTCAGTTGCCTGAAGGGAAAAACCCTGATTGTAGTATTTTTTATCTGTTACAAAAGGAACAGCGCTGAATTCAGCTCTGTCAAGAATGGGGAACCGGTGGGCTGCATAACCTGAAGATGATGCCGAAAGAACAAATGTAGCCTCAAATTCCCTCGAAAGTTCCTTTACCTTTTCAACCATATAATCAACCACTTCAAGGGCAAATTCCTGCAGCTTTTCATCTCTGCCGTAGCTCTTGCCGTAAAGGATAAACAGTGATTCGGCAAGTCCTGCAAACCCTATTGTATTAATGCCATTCTGAAGAGCTTTTTCTATACTGTCTCCTGATGATAATCCGTTGCTTCCTCTGTAAAGCTTTTCACCCATTACAAATGGAATTTCGCTTGCGTGCAACCCTGAGAGAACATCTCTCCTGTGGGCGAGCTGCCTTGCAGCTATCTCAAGGGAACGCCTGATTTCACTATAATATGATTCAATTAAAAAATCTTTTCTCTTATGTGCAATTTTAAATGCAACTCTGGGGAGGTTGACTGTAACCTGTGCTATGCTTCCCCAGCCCCAGGGATCTCTGTTCTCCGTGAGTTCGCCAATCCGTTCGGGATCCCAGTAGAACGGGGTGTTTGCGGCGTTTCGCTCGCCGGTTCCCTGATAGGAGATTAAACCTGCATCTTTGTTGATGGGGGCGTCTTCGAATGCGAAAACAGGGTTCATCCTTCTGCACGAAACTCTGACTGCTTTATGGAGCAGATCGTGGTTGGGGTCTCCTTCGTTAAAGTTGACGCCTTCCTTAACATGGAAAACCACCCAGGGATATATTGGCGTTTCACCGCAGCCGAGACCTTCCTCCAGCGCGCTGAGGAGGCCGTCGGTGATCATTCTGCCTTCTGTGGATGTATCAAGACCAATGTTTATGGTGCTCATGGGAACCTGTTCGCCCATGCGTGAATACATCATGTTGAGGTTGTAAACCAGACCCTGCATTGTCTGACGGACTTCTCTGCTATCAAGGGTAATACCCCGGTTTCTGAGATATCTTGCAATCTGCTCGTCAAATGCGGGAATGCACTGTCCGCCGTGCATGTCGTTCTGGCAGCTCTGAATTATGATAGCAGTAAGAGCGCCTATGGTTGAGATATGTTTGGGGTTTCTGATTCTGCCGAAACCCGATGAAAATCCGTTCTCAAGCATCTGGAAAAGGGGAATCTGCAATGATTGGAGGGTTTTGCTGTAATAATCCAGATCGTGTATGTGAATATCGCCTCTGTTGTGTGCTTCAGAGAACTGGCTGGGTATGATTCTGGTCAGATAGAAAGCTCTGCTGGCAGCGGCTGAAATTTTCATCATTTTGGCGCTGGCGGAGTTGAAGCCTTGAGGGGTTTCCTTGCGAGTTTCGGTAAGAATTGTTTCAACGCTGTCGAGAAGCTCCGATTTGCCTTCTCTGATGCTCGTCCTTTTTGCCCTGTAGAGAATAAAAGCTTTGGCAGCTCTGTCGTATCTTTCACGGATGAGAATTCTTTCTACAGCATCCTGAATGTCTTCGACCTGCGGGACATTTCCCTGTGCTGATTCAAGCAGCTCTTTAACTACTGTATCGGCAAGTTCTTTGCACAGATCGGGATTATCGATGCCTGTGGCGAAAAATGCCTGATGAATGGCGTTTGCGATTTTTTTGATATCGAAACGGGTCAACCTCCCGTCCCTTTTTCTGATAACGGGAAACGGGGTGGTTTCCTTTTCGAGTGTGCTCATCCGGTCCTCCAGAAATAAATAAAGAATGTTTACTATAAATTTATTAGCTATGAACTTAAAATTCCCTGTAAAAAATCCGATTTTTCATGACAACAGCTTTAAAATTACTGATGAATGTAATAATTTATCCATTTTATAGAATTCGTCCCTAAACCGAAACCATTAGTTTTTGTTGGGTTTGATTTTGTAACCTGAAAAATTCCCTTCGAAGCAGGTTCTTACACAGTCTCTGCAGTCCCGACGAAGACCCAAAGGGTCTGCCTTCGTCGTAAACTCAAACCACAAATCCCCGAAAGCGCGGCAACAAAACGCCAATAATTGCCGGATTGCAGGCGCCCCCGCCCGCCCCCCGTGTCCCAAAACCAATGCCACTGAGTTAACAAAATTTACTCAACTCCCCAAGTTGAATACTCTTGTTTTTCAAGGAGGGAGGTTCGGAGGGCAACCTCGCTTTTTCTAAAAAAGCGTGGTTCCCTCTGACGGTCCCCAAAACCCACGGTCCCCGGTCGGTCCCTAATTCCAAAAGTTTTGGGAAGGAGGTCCAGAGGAAACTTTTTTTCAAAAAGTTTTCTCTGGGAGCTGGGCAAACCACTCTAATACTCGTGATCGATCAGGTAAATCCATGTCTTAATTCATGGGCATTGGTCCCAAACCCAACCGCCAACCGCCAGCAACCCTCATAACCACAAACTTTGCCAACGATTGCCGGATCGCAGGCGTCCCGCCTGTCCCCGGGTACCAAAACCATCCGCCAACCGCCGGTAAACCCAATAACCACAAGCTTTGCCAACGTCTGCCGGATCGCAGGCGTCCCCGCCTGCCCCCCGGGTCCCAAAACCATCCGCCAACCGCCAGCAAACCCAATAACCACAAGCTTTGCCAACGATCGTAGGAGGGGTTTGCAACCCCGACGCGGACCCGCAGGTCCGCCCACAGGCAAACACGCAGCGGTAAACAACCTCATCAGCCGTATGCCCAGCTCCCGGAGAAAACTTTTGAAAAAGTTTCCTCGCGCCCACCCTGCGGGCAGGCACCCGCCATCCCAAAACTTTTGGAATTGGGGACCGACCGGAGGGGTTAGGACCGACGGGGATTTAGGGACCGTCAGAGGGAACCACGCTTTTTTGGAAAAGCGAGGTTGCCCTCCGAACCTCCCTCCTTGAAAAACAGGAGTATGGGGTTGGGGATTTAAGTTTGTTTTTCTATTTCATTAACATTGGAAACAAAATTATAGAAAGCAGAAAAATGATACACTGAAAGTTTTTGCCAAAAAAACTTAGTAATTAGGAACCCTTGGAGGAAACAACGCTTTTTCAAAGGGATTAATATAATCTGTATTGAAATTATAAACAGAATCTCCCCTACGGAGGCTGTATGATAGAAGCATTATATTATGAGAAAAGAAATATAAATGTCCAGTGTCAGCTTTGTCCCCATCATTGTTTGATTGCACCGGGAAAAGTGGGGTTGTGTCAGGTAAGACGGAATGAAAACAATACCCTTTTCACCCTGAATTACGGGCGTGTCTCGTCTGTAAACCTTGATCCCATAGAGAAAAAACCCCTGTATCATTTTTATCCGGGATCTTCAATTCTTTCCATTGGCACTCTTGGATGCAACCTTTCCTGCAGCTTTTGCCAGAACTGGTCAATAAGCCAGCTTCCGAGAGATCATATTGATACTTATTTTGCAAAGACTACGGATAACGCAGCACCTGCAGACATCGTACATACAGCAGAAAAAATGAAAGCAAAGGGGAATATCGGGGTCGCTTATACATATAACGAACCGTCAGTGTGGTTTGAATTTGTGCTTGAAACCGCCCGTCTGGTTAAATCAAAGGGAATGAAGAATATTCTTGTTACCAACGGCTTTATCGAATCCGAACCGCTCGCCCAGCTTCTCCCGTATATCGACGCCGTCAATCTTGATATAAAATCCATAAATGATAAATTCTATAAAAAACTTTGCGGTGCAAGGCTAAAACCTGTTCTTGAATACGCAAAAACTGTTAAAGGCAAATGCCTCCTTGAAGTTACAAATCTTCTTGTTACCGGTGAAAACGATTCGGAAGAGGATATACAAAAACTAATCGATTTTGTAGCTCATGAATTAGGCAAAGATACACCCCTTCATTTTTCACGATACCATCCTGATTTTCAGTTTGATGCTCCCGCCACACCTGCAGAGGTTCTGGAACTTGCTTACAATCTTGCGTCAAAAAAACTTGATTATGTGTATGTCGGAAATATCTGGAACAATCCATGGGATCGCACACTTTGCCCATCATGCAAAAAAGTGGTCATAGACAGAGCAGGCTTCGCAATCAGAAGCATCAGGCTTAAAGACGGAAACAAGTGTGAATATTGCGGTGCAGAAGTTGCAGTAGTCTGCTAAATAATATCGTATTTATCCACGCTCAGATTTGTCTGTGCATCCACAGGTTTCAGTGCTGCCAGAGCTTCTGCGTCCATAGTCAGGGGAGAATAAAATTCAGGTCTTCTGTCCGCCCAGAGATCGTTTTTACTCACAGTCTTTTTATCCGCATCTTTGGGGTTGATAAATATTACATCAATAGATTCGTTGTCGGCGCCTGCCCGTTTTATAATTCTGCCCTCAGGATCAACAATCTGACTCTGCCCGATAAATGAAAGAGTCTCTCCCTGACGGACATCTTTACCCACTCTGTTGGCGGTAACTGCAAACACCTTGCTGTCAAAGCAGCGGGAAGGCATAATCTTGGGGCAGTAGGGGAGAACAAGATTGGAAGGATGGCATATAACCTGTGCGCCCATCAGAGCCAGACTTCTTGTTACTTCCGGAAAAATCCAGTCGAAACAGATCATTATGCCTATTTTAGCTTTTTTTATGTCATAAACCTTCAGGGGCTTGTCGCCTGGTGCAAAATAGGTTTTTTCGTCGTCAAAAAGGTGAATCTTGCGGTAGTGGTCGATGTATCCTTCTTCTCCGATTAAAACCGCCGAATTGTAATACATTCCGTCAGCTTCCTCCAGAATGCCGGCTACAATATAACATCTCCACTCTTTTGCCGATTTTGCAAGCTCCCTGCATGTAAAACCGTCGGGGATTTTCTCCGCCAGCTCTGCCACTTCCTTAAAATCCTTAAAGAAATAACCGGTGTTGAACAGCTCGGGCAGAACAAGAAGATCTGCTGTGGTATCGTCCATCATCAGGCGGACTTTTGCCACATTTTCCTCAACATGTCCGAATCTTGGCGCCATCTGAATATAACCGATGTTCATAAAATCCCCTCCCGGTAAATATTTCAGTATTATTCCGGATCCTAACCCTTGAGTGCTCCCTTTGTAAGACCTTCAACCATAAATTTCTGCAGTGAGAAGAATACTACCAGAATCGGTATGGCTCCGATAATCGAAGCTGCTGCAAACTGGGTCCAGTTGGTGGAAAATGCTCCGCTGATGAATGCTCTCATACCCACAGCAAGCGTAAACTTGTCTTCGCCGGTCATTACGATTGAAGGGAAGAGGAAGTCGGCATAAGGGCCTATAAAGTTGAAAATCGTAACCACTGCCAGAATAGGCATCAGCAGCGGAAGAATAATCTTAACAAATGTCTGGGTCTGTGTTGCTCCGTCAATATAGGCTGATTCTTCAAGCTCTTTGGGAAGCCCGTCGAGATAACCTTTGATAATCCATGTGTTAAACGGAATTCCGCCGCCGGCATATACCAGAACCATTCCTGAAATCGTATTGAGGCCCACCAGACCGCCGGTCATATTGCTTAAATAAAGCAGGAGTTTGTAAATAGCTACCATTGCCATAGCTGCAGGAAACATCTGCATAATAATCATTGTCATAAGGCCCCATTTTCTTCCGACGAATTTCATGCGGGAGAATGCGTAGCCTGCTGTTACCGTAACAAACATTGCCAGTGCTGATGAAAAGAAGCAAATGATAAGGGTGTTTTTCATCCACAGGAAAAATTTTGTTTCAAAAAACAGTTTTCTGTAATTTTCCAGAGTCAGTTCTTTAATACTTGGAAAAAGATTTTGCGAAAACAGCGATCCGCCCTGTTTGAATGAAGCTGCGATAACCCAGTAAACTGGAAACAGAACAATAATCACAGCTAATATAAGCCCGGCGTGCATAAATGCCAGCTTTATCTTGTCATTAATGGAAAGGCGGGTTTTTTCCATATTTACACCTCAAATTGAATTGTTACGGAATTACTATTTAATATTAATCGTCGAAAGCGCCGGTCAGCTTGAAGTTGACAGACGACAGTGAAGCAATGATTATAAAGATGAATACTGCATAGGCGCAGGCAAGGCCGAATCTGAACATATTAAACGCCAGTTTATACGAGTATGTTACCAGAATATCCGTCTGGCCTGCGGTTCTTCCCATCACTGTCGGTCCGCCTGCGGTAAGCAGATAAATGGAACCGAATTGGTTGAAGTTGAATGCAAAACTGGAGATAATAACCGGCAGCATTGCGCTTCTGAGAAGCGGAACCGTAATAGCGAAAAACTGTGTCGTCGGAGTTGCTCCATCCACGGAAGCAGCTTCGTAAAGTTCACTGGGAATAGCCTGAAGAGCGCCGATAATAATACTCATCATAAAGGGAAAACCGAGCCATATATTCACAATAAGAACTGATACCCTTGCCCAGTTTCCGTTGTCGAGCCAGGGGATCTTTCCATTGAATCCTGCGAGGAAATTGTGGAATCCGTTTAACAGATTAGCAATAAAATCTATGTGCATTCCGTGGAAAATATTGTAGAAAAACACCGTCATTCCATCCAGCATACCGAACAATCCGTGGAAAATGGGGATTTTGTAAAGACCCATCAGAAGCACATTTACGGCGCCAAGGTCAGAATTGAGAATACCCTGCCACATCAGAACAGTGATAAATGCGGGTATTGCCCAGGGGATAACAAACATTGTGCGGTAAAAATCCTTGCCTTTTAGGTATCTGTTGTTGAGAGGGAAGGCAAGAAGGAGTCCGATAAGAACCATGCCGAATACGCTGGCAAGAGCCCAGACCATAGTCCAGGCAAAAACACTCATAAACTCCTGAAGTTCTGAGCCTGAAAATACTTTTACAAAATTTCTCAGTCCGACAAAATCATAATGCTGAAAGTGATACAGCGAATAGTTTGTAAAAGCGATGTAAAGACTGTATATATTGGGAAGAAGCGTCAGGAAAATCATTAATACCACCGCCGGGGCGATATACAGATAAGGGAGAAATCTTTCCTTTTTTCCTATCATTTGCGTCCTCCTGAACCCTTCTGCGAATAAACAAAATTATTCCATCATCATTTTTATGTTGCTCTGAATTCTTTCAACCTGAAGTTTCATAACTTCTCTGGCATCTTTTCCATCTATAATAACCAGCCGGAGTGCCTGTCCCATAGGCTCCCAGACCTGACCCATTGCCGGGTGGTTGGGCATAGGATACGCATATTTGGCAGCTTCCGCAAATTTGAGAATTTCCGTCTGATCCTTAATAAGATCGAGGGTGTCAAGTCTGCTTGGAATTCTGCCTGATGCAAGGCACATTGCTTTCTGATTTTCAGGCTGGTTGATATAATGCATGAATTTTACCGCCAGCTCTCTGTTTTTAGCCTGTTTGTTGAGCATCACGCCCTGCAGTCCGAGGAAGGGGCGGGGTCTCTGTCCGTTGGCGAGGGGAGGCATAGGCATAACTTCAAAATTGATTCCCTTTTTTCTGAGGTCTGCCATAACCCAGGGACCGTTAATGCTGAACTGGAGATTCTTTTCGAAGAATATACCGTTCATCATATCAGTGGTGGCTCCGTCAGGAATCAGTTTGTATTTGTTACGCATTGCCGAGAGGTATTCCAGAGTCTGGATGGTTGAGGGTGAATCAAGCATTACCTTGTTTATATCCATTTTGCCGTCGGTGGTTCCGAATATCTCGCTGCCATTTCCGGCAAAGAAAGCCCATGAAAAGTAGAAGTTTGTAATATCGAAGAAAAATCCGTATTTTCCATCAGCCGGTTTGTTGAATGCAGCTCCTGTTTCGATAAGCTCATCCATTGTTTTCGGCTCTTTGGGAACTATATCCTTATTATAAATAATGGCAACGGTTTCCATAAAGAGTGGAATTGCGTAAATGTTGCCGTCATATTTCACGCTGTCGATAGCGGCTGTGTTGTAGTTCTTTTTCTGTTCAGCCGTAAATTCCGTATCTGTTACCTGAGAAACCAGATCTGCAGCTACAAATGGTCCTACCCAGTCCATCGGTCCTGTAACAAGATCCGGTCCCTGACCAGCAGGTGCAGCTACCTGATATTTAACTTTAAGTTCATTGAAGGGAACATTGATTACTGTAACATGCAGATTGTTCTCGGCATTGAATTTTGCCGTCAAATCCTTCAGGGTTATCAGTTCCTTGTCCACAAAACCGGACCATACAACCAAATCCGCAGGCGGTTCCTTTTTGCCGGAACACGACGGTAAGAATAGAACTGCCGCCACGGCGCAAAGCATTATAACTGCAAAAACTGCTGCAAATTTCTTTCTGGTCATACGCTGCCCTTTCAGTCTAAAAAAACTTGGCTTGATATTCTAAAATCCGGTTTTATAAAAAAACACCCAACCATTTTACGGCCGGTTTTAATAATTTCTCTTTTCGAAGCGTTTTATCCTCCCCAACATGAAGAAAGTCTTTTGCTGAAGTGTTCGAAAAAACGGAAAAAATCTATGAAATCTGACCACTAAAATATTCCGGTTATTTCACAGTTTTATAATTCGGCTGAAGCTTCTTCTTCCTTGATTTCAACAGGAATTGGAATTGTATTCTGATCTCCCGGCCAGGTAAACAACTGTTTGAGTTTTTCCCAGAATTCCCCGCCAAGTATGCAAAGACCGGCAACAAACAGAATATCCCCGGATATGAGAAGCCATGTTATAAGATCAATCTGAGCATTATTTGTAAAACCTGCAATAAGCAGAACTTCGCTGATTATGGTTGGTAAAAAACTCAGAAGTACCATAGAAACACCGGTATAATGTCTTACTTTGCTTATTCCTGTTTCTTTTACCGTGGATTCTTCTTCATCTTTTCTGCCAAATCCGAACCATTGTTTTATTTTATCTTTCATTCCCATTACAACAGTCTTGCCAAGCAAAATAATACTCAGAAAAAATGCAATTTCTGCGCTTGCTATGAGAATACCTGAAATTATCGCCTTTGCAGATGCGGATATGGAAAGGAGCGTAGTTCCCGCAAGAACTCCGTAAGCAATAAAGCTCCAGGCAAACAAAACCAAACCTGTGTAGTATTTCCAGTCCTTTTTCATAAAGCTGCCTTATTATTCATCTGTTCCATAGATTAATATATTAAAAGTAATTGTCTCTTCGCATATTTTACCATTTTTTCTTCCCGGATACCAATAACTGTTGTTGAGGGTAGATCTTGCAGTCTGTCTGAAAAATGCGGCAAGCTGGGGTTTGTCCGCTCTTACGCCTGTAATATTAATATTTTCAGGTTTGATGCCTTCCATAGGAAGCTCTTCTGCAGATACGGAGGGTATTGTAATCGTAACGGTTACTTCTGCGTTGCCTGTTCCTGAAAGGTCTAACTTATTGGGAAATGTTACGCAAACAAGCTGGGGAGGGGTTTCCTGAAGAGTCATATATTTTTTTCTCTCCTTAATAATACTCTCTTCGGAAATATGGCCCGGGAGAAGGTTGTAATTATATCCGAAAAAAATTCCCTGAAAACCGTCAGGCCTGCCTCCGCTTCCTTTGCCGCCGCCTGATCCCCCTTCTCCGTTTCCGGGGAGATCCGGGGAGTTATTTCTGCCTGAACCGCCGGTCATATTCGAACCTGCCGAAGGCGCTCCGCTGTTATTTCCCGACTGAGCCGGATTATGTCTGAAATACTGATCGTTTTTAGGGTAATTTTCCGTCTGAATCTTTGGCTTTACATCTTCAATCTCAGGTTCTTTTTTGTTTTTTCCCTGAATCTCAACATCATGCTGTTTCACAATATTCTTGGGAACAACTTCGGTTTTCCTGACGGGAGCAGGTTTAGCTTCTCTTTTCTCTGAGGGTGGGGGAACGGCGGGTCCTCCGCCTCCTGAAGCAGCTTTTCCCGAAGGCTCGGAGCCTCCGGGTCCTCTTACCAGACTGACCGAAAAAGATTTGATTGCTTCGCTTCCTGTAGTTACAAGGGCGCAGCCAAAGAGAAGAATAACGGAAAAGTGCAGAATCATGGCAACAATAATCATGCTGTGTATAGTCTGCCAGCCTTTTTTCTTAAATGTTCTGTTTGTTATTACCGCTGAACCTGCCAATTCGCTCACCTTTTTCATTCTTCATTTATTATAACAACTGCTATTAAAAAAGTCATCTGTGTGGTAATTGAGTCCTTCTCTGATGGTATAAGCTATAACCCAATGCCACTGAATTAGTAAAATACACTCCAATCCCAATCCCCAGCACTCCTGTTTTTCAAGGAGGGAGGTTCGGAGGGTAACCTCGCTTTTCCAAAAAAGCGTGGTTCCCTCTGACGGTCCCCAAACCCCACGGTCCCCGGTCGGTCCCCCAATTCAAAAGTTTTGGGATGGCGGGTGCCTGCCCGCAGGGTGGGCGCGAGGAAACTTTTTTCAAAAAGTTTTCT
>JAJTBE010000157.1 GCA_021287065.1 Bacillota bacterium | reverse complement strand
GACGAAGAAAAGAAAATCCGAGCCTTCCATATCACTCAATATGGCGCAGGCTCGGAAGATAAACCTATTTTTCTTTGCTATCTTAATCCGGTTTTTTTTAATGACAAAAAATTGATGCACACATCGTGTATAAAAATGGATTCGGACAAATACATTCTTCCCGGTTTTGATGTTTATGAACTCAGTAGAATAACTGTTATTGACGGTCCTGTTCATCTCAGAAATTTTGCTGTTAACAGGAAAACAAAAGAAGGGTTCTTTATTGCTGATAATCTGGAAAATTACCAGGTGACGAACTTAAATAAAAATATGATTGAAGCGGAAAAGTATAAAGAAACCGGCTGGAGAGGGGAGAAAACCAGAGCAATAAGATTCAACCGTGTTGCAATGGATTGTGGCTTTAATATAGCTGATGAAAAACAGGCAATTCAAATAGCGGAAAAATATATTTTATTAAGTTACAATCATGATGTATTTCTGTCGGATAAACTGCCTTCTCCCAAAAATGATTATCGGTATGTATGGTTGGAATATTGCCATGATCATCCCGATTTCCGGAAAAAATATAAGAGGTTTGAAAAAACGCCTCAGGCGAAAAAAATGGACGATGGTTCTTATGAAGTCGAAATAGGTGCTGTTAAAGAATTTTCAACATTTTATACGCTGCCCGACATTTTTATAAAAACTGTTAAGGTAAATCAAAATGGTTTAATTTATCCTATTGGAACTGAAATAATCCTGAATGATGAAATTGCAGACAAAACTGACTGGAAGCTTCTCCTGAAACAGGAAAAATACAGAAAACGGTATGAGCAGGAAAAGAATCAGCGATAATTGCCTGAATTAAGCTTGTCTTTTGTTAATAAACAGCCGAAATCAAAAGGAGCCGGTTTTACTCAGCTCCTTAATATATGTTTAATCGAGTTTATCGATCATTTTATCCCATTTAGTATCCTTTGCCCACTGTGTTTGCCTGTATTCATCCTGATATGTGGCTCTGTATGACGGAAGATGAACTGATAAGCCATGTCCGCCAGGGCTTTTTGATGAATGTTCCTCATACATCACTGCATTATACAGAGAATCCATTACACCCTGAGCAGCTTCTTTCAGCTTCACATCTTTTACATCCTCTGATGTAACAATGCGGCTGCAGAAATCGTAATGATCTTTGAAGCCCTCAAAAGGCTGGGTTTTTCTCACGAGAGTTTTAAGCAGTGCCGGCGGGGTGTCTGATGCAAGAACCGCTTCAACAAGCTTGTTGCTTGCTTTAGCCACATTGTCCATTTTATCGAGTTCAATAGCTGACATGGTAGGCAGATTATTCTGATCCTGAGATGCAGCTCTCACAATAAATTTGGCAAGGGCAGGGGGATCAAGGCTGAACTTTGCCATTAGTGCCATATTGAGGTTTTTCAGGATGTTCTTATCAAGCATGTTGTTGTAGGGCCAGCCCTCGGCGCCTTCGCTGTCAGGAGAAGCTACCATATAATTGGCAACATCCTTGAGTTCGTAGGCGACTTCCGATTGTCCCATAAGACAGGCATCATATCCGATTATATCGAGCTTAACACCTGTGTTATCTTTTGCTTTTTCAAGAGCTTCCCTTGTGGCGGGCATTGAGAGCCATCCGTTGTGAGAATCGTCTTCCACTGCGCCTTTCCAGCCCATACCGTGGTCTGAGATGACCAGCATATAATGCTGTGCGGGGTACTCTTTAACTCCCCATTCCACAAAGTTCTGAAGGGTTTTGGGATCTCCCATGTTGATCTGACCCATATCCTGAAGAACGGGTGAATCAAGATTGTAAGGATCAACATTGGTCTCAAGCTTGTATCTTCTTGCTCCGGCCCAGCCTCCGCTTAATTCCGAAGGTTTCTGTCCTCTGTCAATCTGAACAACAAGGTTCATATTGTTGCTTGAACCGACATTTTCCATATCATTGACATCTTTTATGATGTATTTTTCAAGGTCATTATCGGCTGCTGCATAAACGAGAATTGTCCATTTGCGAAGGGGAGGACTTGTGGGAGATGGATTGCTGTCTTTGCCTGCTTCTCCCGCTGGTGTTCCCGAGCCTGATGCCTGCGGCTGATTCAAAGAAGGGGTGGGCTGCTTGGTATTTACTTCGTTACCGATGCCGAGAGAAACCTGATCGCTAATATTAAGAGAAGTTTGTTCTGATGCCGTTGTAATCGGTGCAGAAGCATTCTCTTTATACATAACAGGAATTCTGATGGGCGTGAAATCGGTTCTGTCAATGTTCATCAATTGCCTCTTCAGTGTTTATTTAAAGCCCTGTGTATGGGATTTCCCTGAATATATTATAAAGCATGTCTGGTAATTTGTATGTTAAATAATTGTTAACATGCAAACAATATTTATCCTGTATATGAATGTTAGAGGAAGGTTTGAAAATTTGGAGAATTATATCACAGAAATCTTTAATCAGGAGTGATCATATGTGGTGTCTTCGTTGTGGCGCACGGGATCCCGGCGCTGATGAAAAATGTGGTAAATGTGGAAATATGCTTGGCCCCGTTGAAAACAGGGTAGGCTATTTTAACCAGATGATGGTGCTCACCGGAGAGCTTCTTACAAATAAACTTTCTCTCGAAGATTATGAAAAGACTATTCAGTGGGCGACAGAAGCTATTGATGATATGGGAGTCAGCCTTGAACCCATCGAAAAACAGCTGGAAAGCAGCAACTTCGACGAACTGGCTATTTCGCTCATGAAGCGCCCCATCAATTCTTTCAGGGAAGGTATCGAAACATTCCACGAAGGCTTGGAAAAACTCCGTTTTTATGTGTATGAACAGAATCAGGGACATCTTCATCAGGGTCTTACACTGCTGGAAAAAGCAAACAATCTGTTCAATTATACCGCCGATACAGCCAATTATCTGATCGGCGATATCAAAAAGAACCTCAATGAAGAGCAAATCGCCATGGTTGAAAAAAATGCAGGCGTAGTCTAAGCGTTATTTACTTTTTGGCGGGTTTATGGCAAAGATGTTTATTAAAAGAGCACCGGCTATAAATCCGCCAATGTGTGCCCACCACGCTACAGGTTCTCTGTACAAACCTTCTATATGAAGAATTCCTCTGGCAAGGTTGAAAACAAACCAGATACCAAGGTATGTTATTGCCGGGAATTCTTTTGTTGTTATTATGAGAAAAGTTTTTACCTTTGCAGATGGATACAGAATATAGAACGCTCCGAGAACCCCCGCTATAGCGCCGCTGGCTCCCACAACCGCAAGGGTGGAGCCTTTAAAAACATATCCATGAGTCAGCATCGAAATAATTCCGCAGAGAATGTAAAAAACTGCGTATCTGAAATGTCCGATTCTATCTTCGATATTGTCGCCAAATACATAAAGAAACAACATGTTTCCTATTATATGCATATAGTCGGCATGGATAAAAAGCGCCGTTACCAGAGGTAGGGTAAGGTTAATATATTTCATCAGGTGATGAATTGAAAATGTCCAGTCGGCATGAAAAAACCGATAGGGAATAAAGGCATATTTGCGAATCAGGGCTTCAGGATTCTGAGCCAGAAAAAGAAGATAGGCAAATACCGCCAGATTGATTACGATTAACGTAATGTTTACCCACGGGGGGCGTTTGATTTTTATTGTGTCAGCATATGGAATCATTCGGGAATCATTCTTTTCATGATTTTTATTTCCTTCTTGCTTGACAGAATCCGATCTATTGTATATAATAACCCTGCCGCAGACAGCAGGTGCTTTTAAAGCATAATTCCTGCCGAGGCGAAAAGATGGTTTATCCAGTATTTCGATAATTAGACTTTTCGCAGATGCGAAAAGTTTTTTGTTTTTGCGGCAACAAATTTCCGGAGGAGGTGAAAATATTGGGTTTAACGCACAAAGAAGCAATGAAGCGTAAAGAAGCAGGTCTTGATGAGATTAAGGAGAAATTCTCCCAGGCTAAGATTGCCATCCTCACCGATTACCGCGGTGATAAAAAAGGTATGACGGTTAAAGCTATAACCGACCTTCGCAGAAAGCTGAGAGAGGCTAAGAGTGAGTGCAATATCTATAAGAACACTCTTTCGAGAATTGCCGTTAAAGGAACTGACGCCGAAGTCCTCGCTGACTATTTCAAACAGCCGACCGCCATCGTGTTCGGATTTGATGATCCGGCAGCAACTTCCAAAGCCCTCGTTAATTTCCTTGATGATCAGAAGGAAAATAAGCTTCCCGCCATCAGAGTAGGTTTTATGGATGGCCAGCTTATCAATGAAGGCACTATTAAGACACTCTCAACACTGCCTCCCAAGAACGTAATTCTCGGCAACCTGCTCAGAGCAATGAACGGCCCCACACAGGGACTCGTCAATGTTCTCAACGGCGTGCCCAGAGCACTCGTTACAGTATTGTCAGAAATCAAAAAACAAAAAGAAGAATCGCAAGCATAGGAAAGGAGATCATTTACAATGACAAAAGATCAGCTTATTGATGCCATATCAGGAATGACCGTAATCGAGATGGCCGAACTCGTAAAGGCTCTCGAGGAAAAATTTGGTGTTTCAGCAGCAGCACCCGTAGCCTTCGCAGGCGCAATGCCCATGATGCCCGGTGCCGGCGCAGCAGCAGTCGAAGAAAAAACAACCTTTGATTGTGAACTCACAGACGTAGGCGCAGAGAAGATTAAGGTCATCAAAGTTGCCCGTGAAGTTATCGAAGGACTCGGACTGAAAGAAGCCAAAGAACTCATCGAGCAGGCTCCCAAGATCGTTAAAGAAGGCTGCACAAAAGAAGAAGCCGAGAAGATCAAAGAGAAATTTGCCGAAGTCGGCGCAAAGATCACCATTAAGTAATCTTGCCCAAAAAGGCTTTTATAAAAAAGAGATCGTCGATAGACGGTCTCTTTTTGCTTGCTGTGGAAATTTCTATTTACTAAATGACTATTCAACCCAAGTGCAAAAGGCTGAAATAATATTATTTCTGTTTGTCACTATAATGGGTAGTGATTCGCCCGCATTGGCATAAAGCGGATATTTTGGATAAATAGTATTATTCTGTGGTCAGAGGCAGAATAATGCCGTTTTTAATTTTGTTAACTCTATCATTTGCATAGGTTAAGTCTTTCCGAAATAAAAATTCCCCACATAAGCCGCCCATTAGGGAATTTGAACTCGGCGTTAGATGGAAGCTCCTCTGTCCTGGCCAAATCAGGATTCCCTCGTCCGTATTTGACTGCTACCCTGGATAAAATCCCGGGAGGGCATTCAACACATCAGCCAGAGTAATGCCACCAATTCTGTAGGTTAGCTCAAAAATTACCGAATTAACGTTGCGGGCTCCGCAGGGAATTTTCAATATCTTTATAATACCATAATCCGGAGCCTATTGCAATAAAGAAAGCAGGAAAACAGATGTTAGAGAAGACTGATAAACTCCTATTTTTCTATGAAAATCTTGTGAACTGGAATGCAAGACTTGCAAAGGAAGGGGATTTTATAAAAAAAATTTTTGATGCTTGTGGAGCGAAGAATATTCTGGACTGCGGCTGCGGTCTCGGAAAGCATGTTTTCTTTCTTAGAGAGAATGGTTACAACGCCCATGGCAGCGATCTTAATCCAAAACATTATGAAAGAGCAAAAATAGCATCGGAATCTTTAAATAACGGCGCCGGTTTTTTTCTTGAAGATATGACTGAATTGCCCCAGCAGGGTGATGGAAGCTGGGATGGAGTGATGTCTCTCGGCAATACTCTCTCCTCAATGGGGAAGGAAAATGTAAGAAAAGCGTTTTCTGCTTTTAACAGAGTGCTCGGAAACGAAGGTGTTCTTATCGGGCAGATTCTGAATTTTGCGGGTATGGTTTCAGGTGACAGAACAGAAGTCAGGTCGGCGGTTGTGGATGGTAAAGAAGTAATATATGTTAAAACCTTTCATGTTGAAGATGAGCATTATCTGGTGATTACAAATGTGCTGACAAGAATTGTTGAAGAATCCGATGGGGATACGGATCCCGTAAAGAAATGGGATTGTATGGTTGAATCCACAAAAATGTATGGCCTGAGCAAGGAATTTGTCGAAGAATCTCTGAAAGATGCCGGTTTCAGGGAAGTCCGCTTTTTTGGTTCTCTCGCCGGAAATGATTATGAAACCACAATTTCAAAGGACCTTGTTTTTGTAGCTTATAAATAGATGCTGCAGCAGGAAGTCTTCCGAATGGATCTATTTGTGCCGGGTTTGATTTTTGTCTGAAATCTATTGGGCTTTCACGGATTTTCCTGATTAAATGCAGTAAATTTATGATAATCTGTAAATTTTTACCGGTTTGTTTTGGGGGCAAATCATTTGTATGCAAAACAAAAGACTGGGCGAAGCATGTTGTGGTGTTTTGCCGGTTCATGCGAAAAAGCCTAATGCTGATTTGTTAATATGCAAATCAGTATATGTTAATAAGTATAGGAAGAATTCCCAGTCTGTTGTTTTTTTAGGTTGTTATTAAAGGTTAGTCTCAATGCCTATGAGTTAAGGCATTGTCTATTTTTGTGTTTACTGATATGTTTTTCGGTTGCTGTTATTCTTTATCTTTTTCTGTGAGTATCTTGTTTGCTTGTTTGACGGAAGAGAGGTTGGGTTAATGGGTTCTGTTGGAAAAATTCATGTTAATCCAAAGTATCTGATTGTATTATTTGTGATTTTTATTGCTACTCTGGTGATGCCCGGCAAATTCGAAAAATCTGCCGGGTCCGTTCAATATGTGTTTGATGGTCTGATGGAAAAGCGTAAGTTAAAAATGTATGAATGGGGTACCGATCCTCAGTATTTTGGTAATATTTATGTGTCTCAACCGACATTGGATATTTTGAAGGCAAATGGTTTGCAGCAAAAAGACATTATTATGTTTTCCAGCGATAGACATAGCGATTACTTTGATCTGCGGATTTTTCAACCGTCATTTTCCA